>NZ_VFSI01000017.1:0-45860 GCF_006385825.1 Streptococcus sp. D2
GAACCCGTGTTACCGCCGTGAAAAGGCGGTGTCTTAACCCCTTGACCAACGGACCAGAGTTGTTATTTTCAACTCTTACTATTATACAGCCTTTTTGTTTTTTGTCAACTACTTTTTTAAACTTTTTCTGTTTTTTTGTATGAGCTAACTTCTCAAAGTAACTTCCACTTGATTAGCCGAAGTGGAAATTAGTCTAAAACGGATTTTTATGGTGAAGAGTTTGCCAGGGTTGATAACATAGAAATGAATGTGCGAGGAGAGAGTAAACTCTTCTTTTGTGACCCTAATCGCTCTGACCAGAAAGGCATAATTGAGAAAAATCACACACTGATTCTCGACATTCTACCTAAAGGAACTTCTTTTGACAACTTAACTCAATAGGATATTAATCTCGTCTGTTCGCATGTCAACAGTGTCAAACGCGCTGCTTTAAATGGAAAGTCAGCCTATGAACTCTTTGCATTTACCTATGGAGAAGAGATTCCTAAGCTTCTCGGCATTTCTAAAATACCTGCAGAAGACGTCTGCCAGTCTTCTAAATTACTTCAACATAAGTTCTAAAAACTAACTTTTAACCGCATTCAAACGTCTCACACTAACTTCCACCATAGCGGAACTTAATCTGAATCTCTTTCAAATTAGGGAATTTTGTGCGCTCTTTTTTCTATTCATTTTGCCTACAAAAGCAATGAAATCAAGCATTAGTAAAACCAGTGAAACTTACCCTGACACGGAATTCCACTGGTTTTTATGATTTTTATCAGACTAACTTCCACTTGGATTAGCGGTGGAACTTAGTTTGGGAATTTACCACTTTTTTAAATTTGATTATTTCAGCCCAATATTAAACTCTTTAAACACAACACGTAAATTCCTTAATACTCTTTGACGTCCTCGAAAACGTTCATTTCTTAAAATGCGTTCTAACTCTTCTTGTTGCTCTTTATTTTGTTTACTTCTATAATCTCTTAGTGTTTCATAAAAGAGATAGTAATCATCCAGCCAGAGACCTCCCTCACTTATACGATGGCTAATCTCACCTACTTCTTCATATGGTTCTTTATCATATCTTCTTTTTTGACTTTCTTGCTTACGGATATAGTCTAGAATTCGATTCCGAAACTTAGTCTTAAAATATTTCCTTAAACGAGGAATATCTTCTACTATTCCTTCTTCTTTACTAATCAATTCATGCAAGCAAATCATACCCTCTTGGTCCCAATCCGATAGCTCCCATAAATGCAAGTAATATTCATTTCTACACTTATACACAATCCCTTGGACTTCTTCATATAATTCTTTAATCATAATATTCCCCTTTCTGTTTACAGTCTAACAGATTCAGAAACACTTTTAGCAAATTTCATCCATTCTGCTCCCTACACCATCTAAACTGCACAAAAAAGAGAGGCCTTGCCTCTCTTAGGGTTATAATTCTGCAATTTGGTTTAGATTTACTTCTGCTACTGTGTCATTACCAAACATAGAGATAATCATCTTCACTTTATTGTTATCAATCTCTGTAATCTTACCAGTATAGTCTGCAAAAGCACCATCAATAATACGTACGGTTTGACCAACCTCAACATCGAAATCAAATTCTTGAACAGTTTGTCCCATAGATACCAAAATGTCACGAATTTCTTGTTCCAATAATGGAGTTGGTTTCGATCTGTTCCCGTGTGATCCGACAAATCCTGTAACGTTCGGAGTGTTTCGAACAACAAACCAAGCTTCATCTGTCATGACCATTTCTACAAGAACATAACCTGGAAAGCGATTTTCTTCTACTTCTTTTCTCTTTCCATTTTTTTCAACTTGCACTGTTTGTGTTGGAATTTCAACGCGTAGAATATTATCCAACATATTGTAGGTTTGTGCACGTTGTAATAGATTTTCTTTTACCTTATTTTCATAACCAGAATAAGTTTGTAAAACAAACCACCCTTTGTCAAAACTATCCATGATATTTCCTTTCATAAATAGAAGATTTTTAGTGTACTTTCACTACTCTTCTAAAAAATGTTAATAAATCGAATCAAACCTGAAACAATCAACTGGTCAAAAATGTAAATAATCACAACAAAGAAAGCAGTGTATTCCATGATAGAACGAAAATCTCTCCAGCTTTCCTTGCGAGTTGGCCATGTTGTGTCTTTAAGAAGTCTAAAAATATCTCCAATAAAACGCATCGCTCTCTCCTATCTCGTTTCTCTGTGTGTAGTGTACTTGCCACAATGCTTACAAAATTTATTTACTTCTAGTCGTGTAGGCTTGGGGTTTCCACTGATCTTGATTGAATAGTTTCTCGAACCACAAACCGCACAAGCTAGGCTTGCTTTTTTTAGTGCCATAACGCCTCCATCTTATCTATTATAACAAGAAAGCTAGGCTTTGACAATCATCTTAGCGAAATAGATTGACTACCGAATCCCATATTGTTTGAGCCTTTTCCTTAATCTTCGCATCTGAGATAGCCCGACTAGCCTCATCTACTAGACTTTGCGCACGTCCTCGAATATCAGACAAATTATCATCTGTCTGGCTATTATCATTAGTTTGTACTTGTCTTTTTTTGTTAGCTGGTGCAATTCCATTTTGCTTATAGGCATTTTCAACTGTAAAGGTACTTCCTGGCGTATAAGGTAAAATGGTATTTGCAATGTTTCTAAAGACATGGGCTGCACCATTTGAAGTAGAACCTGCTAGATAGTGATTTTCATCAGTGGTCGGGAAACCAAGCCAGTGACTAATCACCACATCCGGAGTATAACCAATTACCCACTGGTCACTTGTGTACTCCGGATTGAAAACTGCTTCAGTTGTTCCAGTTTTCCCTGCCATGACATAGTCTGCAGGAGATGAACTAATACCGGTTCCGTTAGTGAATGTACCCAACATCATACTAGTCATCTTGTCAGCTACAGCTTTATCAATCACCCGTTTTTGTGAATTTTTATGGCTGGCAATAACCTGACCACTAGCATTTTCAATTCTACTAATAAAATGAGCTTCAGGCATTAATCCTTCATTTGCAAAGGCAGCATATGCTTGAGCCATTTGCAGAGGATTGGTTTCAACACCGCTTCCCAAGGCGACACCAAGAACACGGTCTACCTTTTCCATGTTGAGTCCGAATTTTTCGCCCGCCTCAAAAGCCTTATCAACGCCCAAATCATTAACAGTGGCAACAGCGGGCAGATTAAGCGATTCTGCCAAGGCTTGATACATGGGAACTTCTCGACTCATTTTGATTCCTGCATAGTTATCAACCTTATAGCTGTCATACTGCATGGTATGGTTATCCAACTTCTTATTCAAAGCCCAGCCTGCTTCAACTGCTGGCGTATAAACAACTAAAGGCTTAATTGTAGAACCAGGGCTACGTTTTGATTGAGTTGCATAATTGAAATTCCGGAATCCAGTCTTATCATTGTCAGCAATCCGACCGACAACCCCACGAACTCCCCCTGTTTTCGGTTCAAGAGCTACACTTCCTGATTGAGCAAATGTTCCATCCTCTGCCCTCGGAAATAGCGATGTATTTTCATAGACAACCTGCATATTTGCTTGATAATTTTGGTCCAGCTCTGTATAAATGCGGTAGCCATTATTGACAATTTCTTCCTCTGTTAGATTATACTTGGAAACGGCTTCGTTAACCACCGCATCAAAGTAAGAAGGATAGCGGTAATCTGAGATTTTTCCTTCATACTTATCGTGCAATTGCGAAGTCATATCAACTTCTGCTGCTTCGGTTTCTTGATTTTTATCAATATATCCTGCTGCAACCATATTCTGCAAAACAGTATCGCGCCGATTGGTAGAATCTTCTACGGAATTTAAGGGATTATACAGTTCCGGCCCCTTGAGCATCCCTGCCAGAGTCGCAGCTTGATCCAAACTCACTTCTGATGCAGAAACTCCAAAGTATTTCTTACTCGCATCTTCTACACCCCACACACCATTTCCAAAATAAGCATTGTTAAGGTACATGGTTAGAATTTGATCCTTACTATATTTTTTTGTTAATTCTAAGGCAAGGAAGAATTCTTTCGCTTTTCTCTCAACGGTTTGATCCTGTGACAAATAGGCATTTTTAGCTAGCTGCTGGGTAATAGTAGATCCACCACCTGAACGTCCAGCAGTGACAATAGCCAAGAAGAAACGACCATAGTTAATCCCATCATTTTTATAGAAAGAACGGTCTTCTGTCGCAATAACAGCATTCTGCAAATTTTTACTGATATCAGTCAATTCAACGTAGGTTCCCTTTTGACCAGACAAGGCACCAGCCTCTTTTTCTTCACGGTCAAAAATGATAGTCCGAGTTTTCAAGGCGTTTTGCAAATCGTTAACATTGGTTGACTTGGCTACAGCAAACAAATAGGTTCCAACTAGCAAGCCTGCACTCAAACCTAGTATAAGGACAATCTTTGTTAGATGATAGCGACGCCAGAGTTTTCGAATCGGACCCACTTGGGCTAATTTTTTTCTATCACTGCGAGAACGACGTAAGCCAGTAGAATCAGAATTCTCTGATTCACTTGTTTCTTTTTTAAAAAGAGAAAGAAATTTCTCGAATAATTTATCTAATTTCATGCGTTTATTTTATCATCTTCATCATAGGAAGACAAGAATTTAGCTATTTCCTATCCAAATAGGGCTTTTTTTGTTACAATATCTGTATGAAATTCACATTTACATTACCAGACTCTCTACCTCAAATGACGGTAAAGCAATTACTTGAAGAACAACTCCTCATCCCTAGAAAAATCCGTCATTTTTTGAGAATCAAGAAACATATTTTGATAAATCAAGAAGAAGTCCACTGGAACGAAATCGTAAATCCTGGAGATGTTTGCCAGTTAACTTTTGACGAGGAAGATTATCCCGAAAAAGAAATCCCTTGGGGCAACCCAAACCTCATCCAGGAAATTTATCAAGACCAACACTTGATTATTGTCCACAAACCAGAGGGTATGAAAACCCACGGTAACCAACCAAACGAAATCGCCCTTCTTAACCATGTCAGTGCCTATGTTGGCCAAACCTGCTATGTCGTTCATCGTCTGGACATGGAAACCAGCGGTTTAGTCCTTTTTGCTAAAAATCCTTTTATCCTACCTATTCTCAATCGCTTATTGGAGAAAAAAGAGATTTCTAGGGAATACTGGGCACAGGTCGACGGACATATCAACAGCAAAGAACTTGTTTTCAGGGACAAAATCGGACGTGATCGCCATGACCGCAGAAAGCGAATAGTTGATACAAAAAATGGGCAATATGCTGAAACACATATAAGCAGATTAAAGCAATTCTCAAACAAGACTTCCTTGGTTCGTTGCAAGCTAAAGACAGGGCGAACCCATCAGATTCGTGTGCACCTTTCTCATCATAACTTCCCCATCTTGGGTGACCCTCTCTATAATAGTAAATCAAAGACAAGTCGGCTTATGCTTCATGCCTTTCGACTTTCCTTTACCCATCCGCTTACTTTAGAGAAATTAAGCTTCACTACTCTTTCAGATACTTTTGAAAAAGAATTAAAAAAGAATGGATGATCGTGTCATCCATTTTTCCATATAAGAAAAGCAAGACCAAGAGGCCTTGCTTTTTATCGACTCATGAATTATTTAGCAATTTTTGCGAAGTATTCAAGAGTACGAACAAGTTGTGCAGTGTATGACATTTCGTTGTCGTACCATGATACAACTTTAACCAATTGTTTACCGTCAACGTCAAGAACTTTAGTTTGAGTTGCGTCAAACAATGAACCGTAAGCCATACCTACGATATCTGAAGATACGATTGGGTCTTCAGTGTATCCGTATGATTCGTTTGAAGCTGCTTTCATAGCTGCGTTTACTTCATCAACAGTAACGTTCTTTTCAAGAACTGCTACCAATTCAGTAACTGATCCTGTTGGAGTTGGAACACGTTGTGCAGATCCGTCAAGTTTACCGTTCAATTCTGGAATTACAAGACCGATAGCTTTAGCGGCACCAGTTGAGTTAGGAACGATGTTTGCAGCACCAGCGCGAGCACGGCGAAGGTCACCACCACGGTGTGGTCCGTCAAGGATCATTTGGTCACCAGTGTAAGCGTGGATAGTAGTCATCAATCCTTCAACAACACCAAAGTTGTCTTGAAGAGCTTTAGCCATAGGAGCCAAGCAGTTTGTAGTACATGAAGCACCTGAGATAACTGTTTCAGTACCGTCAAGAACGTCATGGTTAGTGTTAAATACAACTGTTTTAACGTCGTTTCCACCAGGAGCAGTGATAACAACTTTTTTAGCTCCACCTTTAAGGTGTTTTTCAGCTGCATCTTTCTTAGCAAAGAAACCAGTAGCTTCAAGAACGATTTCTACACCGTCAGTAGCCCAGTCGATTTGCTCTGGATCACGCTCAGCAGAAACTTTAACGAATTTACCGTTAACTTCAAATCCACCTTCTTTAACTTCAACAGTACCGTCGAAACGACCTTGAGTTGTGTCGTATTTCAACAAGTGTGCAAGCATAACTGGATCTGTAAGGTCGTTGATGCGTGTAACTTCAACACCTTCTACGTTTTGGATACGACGGAAAGCAAGACGACCGATACGTCCGAAACCGTTAATACCAACTTTAACTACCATTAGTGATTTCCTCCTTATGAAAATCATGAAATTTTTATTGTGAAAAGAGTAACTTGAATCACTACAAATCACCTTTCAACAAACCTATTATATAACTATTTGAGTTGAATTGCAAGTACGGGCGTTGTTTTTTGTCTATACCTAGCTTATTTTTCTTTCTTCTTTGAAAGCCTATACTGTTGTCTTTTTTTGTCTACATAGCCATTTCCCGCTTTCATTTTTAGATAGAAAGTGAAAATAGAAAAGCTAAAAATTATTTTCAACACTCCACCTCTACAAGAAAAGAGACAGGGATTCCCTGCCTCTAGGCTGATAAACGATTATTTACGACGTCCTGGACGTTCTGCATAACCATAGTAAGCATCTTCCATGATTTCTTCCATGTCAGCTACCATTGGTAAGCGTGGATTTGCAGGAGAACATTGGTCTTCATAAGCAAGCAAGGCAATTTCATGCAAGCTGTCTTTCCAAGCTTTTTCATCAATTCCTTGGTCTTTGAAGTTCATCTTGATACCTACTGCAACACCCAGCTCATAAACAGCTTTAGCGTATGCTTCAACTGCTTCTTCTGGAGTTGAGTGAGGTAAACCAAGCATTCTAGCAATATCTTGGAATTTCTCATCAGCTTTCCAGTAGTTGTATTTAGGCCAAGTAGTAGTCTTAGATGGACGAGTTCCATTGTAACGGATAACGTATGGAAGCAAGATTGCGTTTGTACGTCCGTGAACAGTATGGTGAACCGCACCGATCTTGTGGGCCATTGAGTGGCTCATACCAAGGAAGGCATTGGCGAAGGCCATACCTGCCATTGTAGAAGCATTATGCATTTTTTCACGTGCTTCTGAATCAGCAGTCTTAACAGATTTTTCCAACCATTCAAAGACAAGTTTGATTGATTGAAGGGCGATACCATCTGTGTAGTCGTTAGCGAAGTTTGAAGTGTAGGCTTCAGTCGCATGAGTCAAGACATCCATACCTGTGTCAGCAGTAATGAAATCTGGAACTGATTCAACCAAAGCAGGGTCAACAATCGCAATAGTTGGTGTCAATGAGTAGTCAGCCAATGGATATTTACGGTTGTTTTTCTTATCAGAGATAACGGCAAATGGTGTTACTTCTGAACCTGTACCAGAAGTTGTTGGGATACCGATATACTTCGCTTTCTTACCAAGTGATGGGAAGCGGAAGGCACGTTTACGGATATCCATGAATTTTTGAACCAAGTCACGGAAGTCGACTTCTGGTTGTTCGTAAAAGAGCCACATAACTTTAGCTGCATCCATTGGTGAACCTCCACCAAGAGCAATAATTGTATCTGGTTCAAATGCTCTCATAACCTCAGTACCACGTTCTACAGTTGTGATATCTGGATCTGGTTCAACATCTGAGAAGACTTGGACAGTTACACGGTTGTTACGAGCGTTCAATTGATCGATAACACGTTGAACAAATCCAAGTTTTTCGATTGATTTATCAGTAACGATCATAACGCGTTCAATATCTTCACATGTTTGAAGGTATTGGATAGAATTGCGTTCGAAGTAAATTTTTGAAGGAACTTTAAACCACTGCATATTATTTCTACGTTTCCCTACTTTCTTGATGTTTAGAAGGTTAATAGCGCTCACGTTATCCCCAACAGAGTTGCGTCCGTATGAACCACATCCAAGTGTCAATGATGGGATGAAGGCATTGTAAACGTCACCGATACCACCGAAAGTAGATGGAGAGTTCCAGATAATACGCATAGCTTTGATTTCTGTACCAAAGCGTTTAGCAAGCTCTTCGTCTTTTGTATGGATAGCTGCTGAGTGACCAAGTCCGTTAAACTCAACCATTTGACGAGCTTTTGTAAGACCATCTTCTGTGTCTTCAGCTTTTAGGACAGCAATAACTGGTGACAATTTTTCACGAGTCAATGGTTCGTTTGGTCCTACTTCCTCACATTCTGCAGCCAAGATGTTTGTTCCTTCTGGAACGTTGAATCCCGCTTGTTCTGCAATCCATTTAGCTGGTTTACCAACAATATTTGCATTTAGTTTAGCACCAGCACAGTTTTTGCTGTTTGCTTTCACGCCGAAGCAGAACTCTTCAAGAAGCGCTTTTTCTTTTTTGTTTACAAAGTAAGTATGGTATGATTTGAATTCTGCTACAAATTCATCATACACTTCTTTATCAATGATAACCGCTTGCTCTGATGCACAGACCATACCATTATCAAAGGATTTAGACATCACAATGTCATGGGCAGCTTGACGAAGGTCAGCTGATTTCTCAATATAAGCTGGAACGTTTCCGGCACCTACCCCAAGAGCTGGCTTCCCACATGAGTAAGCAGCCTTAACCATGGCATTACCACCAGTTGCAAGGATAGTTGCAACACCTTCGTGGTTCATAAGCGCTCCAGTTGCTTCCATAGATGGCTCTGTAATCCATTGAACACAGTTTTCAGGAGCTCCAGCTGCGATTGCCGCATCACGAACGATTTGTGCTGCGTGAGCAGAAGATTCTTGAGCTGATGGGTGGAAGGCAAACACGATTGGATTACGTGTTTTCAAAGCAATCAATGATTTGAAAATTGCTGTTGATGTTGGGTTTGTTGTTGGAGTGACACCACAAACAACACCGACAGGTTCTGCAATTTTAGTCAATCCTGTAACGGTATCATCTTCGATAACTCCGACAGTTTTAACTCCGCGCATGTTATTCACAACATGTTCACAGGCAAAAAGGTTTTTTGTCGCCTTGTCTTCAAATACACCACGACCAGTTTCTTCAATTGCGTGTTGTGCTAGGATACCGTGCGCATCAAGAGCTGCAACTGAAGCTTTCGCTACGATGTAGTCAACTTGTTCTTGGTTCAACTTGCGCATTTCATCAAGCGCAACCAAAGCTTTTTGTACTAGTCCGTCTACATGCTTTTCAGCAGCGAGTTGTTTTTGCTCAGGTGTTACAGTTTTTTTATCAGCCATATTTTCCTCCATAGCCTTAAAGGATTTTATCCTTTGTTAATTTTTTCACAAGTTTATTATAACGCATTATTTCAACTTTGTAAACAGTTTCATAAACATTTCACAAAGAATTTTTAGTTATTTGTGAAAATTTTCCCATTCTCTTTACTCATCAAGTTTTTTCTTTAGAGTTTGTGAAATTTATTTCAAATATTTTTTATTTCACAAACTTGATTGGAAGAGAGACTTGGAAAGAAAAGGTTTTGTAAGTAAGCGCTTACTTTGAAGTTGTAATAATACCTCCTTTGATAAGGAGGTATTATTTTTGTTGAAAAACGCCTTGTTTAAAAGTTCCTTCATAAATGACTTCTTGTTCTGTTGTTAGTTTCCCTTTTCCTTCAGCCTGACCATTTACAAAATCCCCTTCGTAGGTCCAACCTTCTTTAGATTGAAAGGTACCTTGGCCATTAAAGGCTCCATTGTTGAAACCACCTGTATACTGGTCTCCATTTTGGAAGGTAATGGTGCCTTGCCCATTCATTTTACCACGGACAAGACTACCATCGTAAACAATATTTCCATTATCGAGTTTTAAGACACCTTTTCCGGGAATATTTAGAAAAAAGACTAGTACCGCACAAAAAACAATCGTTACTGCGGCTAAAATCTCTAAATGAGAACGACTCAGATAGACATGATATTTCCCATAGAAATTCTTAAAATTCTCCATACTCACTCTCCTCTAAACGTTCTAACCACACTTGACAGCCCTCTTGAACACGCCGATAAGTCTCTTCAAAATCTCCTGTATACCAAGGATCTGGAACACTTTCAGATGCAAATGAGTAAATCTTATCTTGACAGTCTACTGGACACATCTGACGTAAGTCAGAAACATTTGAAGCATCCATTCCGATAATATAATCAAAGTCTTCAAAATCTTCCTTACTAATCTGAAGCGATGTCTTATTCTTGTCATAAGGAATCTCATACTCTTGAAAAATCCCTTGAGTGCCCTTATGAATCGGATTACCATGTTCCCAAGAGGAAGTCGCTCGACTTTGGATTTCGTAGTTATCTGTCATTAATTTCATAACAAACTCAGCCATAGGGCTACGGCAAATATTTCCCAGACAGACAAAGACTAATTTTTTCATCCCATTTCCTTTCTTCTATAGAAAAACGGGAGTTAGTAATCCCGTCTTATTTTTCAATTGCGCCTTCGAGTGAAGCTGTTTCTTTCAGCGGTAATACTGTCTTGATAGCAGCTAGTTCAAAAGTCAAGTAAACTCCATCTACATCAAGAACAATCGTTCTCTTCTCCGTATCTACTTCATCGACTGTTCCGTAAAGTCCACCGATTGTAATAACTTCATAGCCTTTTTGCAGTTTGTTTAAACTTTCCATACGTTTTTGCGCTTGTTTCTTTTGAGAACGTTGCGTAAAGAACATCAAGCCAACCATAGCCACAAGAACGATTAAAAATGTATATTGTGATTCCATTATATTCTCCTTTGTCTTTTACATAGGACTACTATATCAAATTTCAGCTACTTTTACAAGATTGTACCTTGCTTTTCTAGTAAGAAAAATCAGAGCCTGCGCCCTGATTTTTAGGATTATTTCAAGTTTTGAACGACTTTTACAAGATTTTCGACAGTAAAGCCATATTCTGCCAATACTTTTGGTGCTGGGGCAGAGGCTCCGAAGATATCAATACCGAGAACGGCGCCATCAAGACCAACGTATTTGTACCAGTTTTGAGTTGCACCCATTTCAACTGCAACACGACGGCGGACTGCATTTGGAAGAATTTCTTCCTTGTAAGCTTCATCTTGTGCGTCGAAGACATCTGTAGATGGCATGCTAACTACGCGGACTTTTGCGCCTTGACTAGCCAATTCTTTAGCAGCTGAGACAGCAAGATTGACCTCTGAACCTGTTGCAATCAAGATGGTATCAAAGTCTGCTGCATTTTCATAGACAACATAGGCACCTTTTGCAACCTTGTCAAAGTCTGTTCCCTCTTCGACAGTCAAATTTTGGCGTGTCAAGACAAGGGCAGTTGGTGTTTTCTCACTTGTCACTGCAAGGTACCAAGCTGCTTGCGTTTCACGCGCATCTGCTGGACGGAAAACATTTAGATTTGGCATAGCACGAAGACCTGCTAAGTGCTCAACGGGTTCGTGCGTTGGGCCATCTTCCCCTACCGCAATAGAATCGTGGGTAAAGACATAAGTCACAGGAAGACCTTGCAAGGCTGACAAACGGACAGCTGCTTTCACATAGTCAGAGAAGACAAAGAAAGTACCACCGTAGACACGAAGTCCACCGTGAAGGGCCATCCCGTTCAAGATTGTTCCCATTGCAAATTCACGAACACCAAACTGAATATTACGGTTCAAGCGATTAGCGTCGTCTTGAAGTCCATCCGTTTTGATGTAAGTCATGTTTGAGTGAGCAAGGTCAGCTGATCCACCTAGGAATGTTGGTAACTTAGCAGCTACAACGTTCAAGGCATCTTGACTTGAATTACGAGTTGCTTGAGAGAAGCCATTTTCTAAGGCTGGGAAGTCTGCCGGAGTCACTTCAACTGGATCACGTCCGTCAATGATAGCGTCTACTTCTGCAGCCAATTCTGGATGCGCTTCTTTATAGTCAGCAACTAATTTTGTCCAAGCTTGATAAGCTGATGCGCCACGGTCTGCAACATTTTCTTTGAAATCAGCATATACTTGCTCTGGAATATCAAATGGTTCATAGTCCCAACCAAGCGCTTGGCGAGTTGCTGCAGTTTCATCTGCTCCAAGAGGAGCACCGTGTACGGCATTAGTTCCTTGTTTGTTTGGAGAACCGTATCCAATCACAGTCTTCACTTCAATCAAAGATGGTTTGCCTGAAGCTTTAGCTGTTTCGATAGCAGCATGGATTGCTTCCAAGTCTGTTCCATCTTCAACCAAGGCAGTGTGCCAACCATAGGCATTGTAACGGTCACGAACGCTTTCAGTGAAGGAATCCTTTGTCTCACCATCCAAGTTGATGTCATTTGAATCATAAAGAACAACCAACTTGTCTAGTTTTTGCAAGCCTGCGTATGAAGCCGCCTCACTTGAGACACCTTCCATCAAGTCTCCGTCTCCACAAATAACATAAGTATAGTGGTCAAAGATATTGTAGCCTTCGCGGTTATATTTGGCTGCCAAGAAACGTTCTGCCTGGGCAAAACCAGTGGCAGTTGAAATCCCTTGACCTAAAGGACCTGTCGTAGCATCAATCCCTGCTGTATGCCCAAATTCTGGGTGACCTGGTGTTTTAGAACCCCATTGGCGGAAGCTCTTAATCTCATCCATGCTGACATCTTCAAAACCAGAAAGGTGAAGAAGAGCATAAAGAAGCATTGAACCATGGCCTGCTGACAGAATAAAGCGGTCGCGGTTGATCCAGTTTGGTTGTGCTGGATTGATACGAAGTTGTTTTGTAAAGAGGCTGTAAGCCATCGGAGCTGCTCCCATAACCACACCTGGGTGACCTGAGTTGGCTTTGTTGATGGCGTCAATACCTAGGAAACGGATTGCATTAACAGATAGATTTGACATAGAATTTCCTTTCTATTTGAGGTGATTATTGAATCACACATTCTATTTTACTATTATATGAAAATTATCCGTATCATGCAACATACGGATAACCTCCAAGGAATATTTTTATATTATAGCAAAGCTTTAAATTGAATGTTAGAGTCTTGTTCAAAACAATCATCAAAACCACGTGGATGATGGTATTCTACTAAGTGTTGATCTTGAGGATAAGTGTATTTACCGCCAACTTCCCAGATAAATGGATGGAAATCGTATTGCAGACGATCTTTTCTCATTTTCCATAATTCTAAGATTTCATTTGTAGAAGCCATAAAGTTAGACCAGATATCATAGTGAACTGGGATAATGACTTTAGCACGTAGATTTTCTGCCATACGAAGAAGATCGATAGAGGTCATTTTATCTTGGATACCTACTGGATTTTCACCATAGTTATTCAAAGCAACATCAATTTTAAAGTCTTTACCATGTTTTGCAAAGTAGTTTGAGAAGTGAGAATCTGCACCATGATAGATAGTTCCACCTGGTGTTTCAAAGACATAGTTAACAGCCTTTTGAGCCATTTCTTCATCTGTAACAGCTAGTCCGGCAAGTTCACCGCCTGTCTCATCAGCACCGTTCACTGGTAGAGTTACCAAGCAAGTACGGTCAAATGATTCTACTGCATGAATCTTCATATCTTTTAATTCGATAGTGTCACCTGGTTTAACAACGATGATACGTTCTTTTGGAACACCCCATCCTTCCCAGATTCGTCCACAATGGTAGGGACCGATAAACTTAACATGCTCTAACTTAGGATTGTTGAGAATTGCTGCAGCTGTGTATGGGTCGATATGGTCACTATGGAAGTGTGAAACCAAGTAGTAGTCGAGTTCGTTGATAGCAAATGGATCAATAACCATTGGCTGAACACGCAAGTTTGGTTGCAACTTACGAACACCTGCCATATTTGCCATTTGATGCCCACGAACCATATCTTTCACTTTTTTAGTTGATTTTCCACGATTTGACCAAAGATCCATAACAACGTTAGCACCACCTGGTGTCTTAATCCAAGTACCACAGTTGCCTAGCCACCACATGGCAAAGTTACCTTCAGGTACGACTTCTTCTTCGATTTCTTCGTTCAACCAGGTTCCCCACTCTGGAAAAGTAGCTAAAATCCATGACTCTCTTGTAATTTCTTTGACGTTTGGCATATGTTGCCTCCTTTGGATATAATTGTTATCTTTGAGATTAGTATACCACCCTTCAAAACACTAAAAAAGACCAAGAAAAACACAGGTTTGTGTTCATCATTGGACTGTCCTTCAAATATCTTCCAAAAAAGCTTGAACTACTATTTCTTGATTTATAAGTGTTTGAACCTCTTCTTGGAACTTACTAGCCAACTTGCTGTCTACAATATAAGACGAAATAAGACTAGAAAGATTTTCACTGAAACTTTTGCTCTCATTACGAAATATATTGTGTTTAAGATAGTCTAGCATTTTCAAAATATCTTCTGCTTCAAGGATAGGATTAACCCTTAAAACCGGAAATCTGCTATCCAAATCATCATTAGTAGTAATCACTACATCAACTTGTGCAATATCTTCCACACTCTTAAATTGTTCTGTTGTAAATACAGTGCCAATTTGCTCATTTGGAAAATAAAGTTTGCATTGTTTCAGCAAAAGTCTCGAAACCGCAACACCTTCATCACAAACGAGATAAACTTTTTTCATATTTTGTTGAGACGATGGTGTATACTTTAAAAATCCTCCAATATGAATCGTCAAATAGGCAATATCATCGTCTGTTAGCCGAATAAACCACGCTCCTTCTAAAATTTCCGCAGATTTTCTAGTGACTAAAAATAATTCTCCATACTTGGATCGAATTTGTTTTGTTAGAGGATTTTTAGAAAAAATACCGTAAGTCTTTCTAAATAACAAGGCTTTACAGTGGATCATCAAATTTCTTAACAAATCATCCTTGTTCTCAATCTCCATTCGGATTTGTGATTCAAAATACCAGATAAATTCTTCTAAAGCAAGTTTTAATTGCCGAAAATCATCACTTTCTGCATGAACATCCAAATCTTTACGATAGGAGAGGAGAAGAACAGCTACAAGAGAAACTTCAAGTTCTGACAAAGAAATTTCAAACTTTTGAAACAACCGTTCTCCTAATTTCTTAGACACCTGATACTCTATTCTTTTTCTTATCAAAGAAAATTCTTTCTCTATATCCTGATGTCTTTCTTGATACTGTTCAACATTATGACAGCTTAACAGCAAATAAGGTAAAACCTGCAACATAAAAGTTACTTCATGATGGTTTATTTTCTTCCCTAAATCTTGTTCAACTAAAGGAACCTGTTCCTTAAAAAATTGGTTCATTTCAACAGAAAGCAAACACTCATCATCTAACCTCTCTTTCATCTTATCTTCTAAAATAGATACAAAAGTGGCATTCTCTTCCATAAAAATATGATATAGAAGCGATTGAAGATACTGAATTTTATTAAGAGGGTGGGCATGAAGGTGGTATCCCTGTGACTTGCTCACTTGCAAGGTCACCTGATATTGTTCCAAAGTTAGTTGATAACGAATACTATTCAAATCATTGAGAACAGTATTCCTAGATACCTCTGTTAACTCCATCAATTTTTCAATCGTAATACGTTCTTTAGAAATACCTATCCATAGTAACATTATCATCATACGTTCATGCGCACTCATGATATAATCGTACGAATCTACTTCCGATAATAGTTCACAACAAGCATCTCTCTGCTCTTCCGTTAAGTGAATACCAATTCGTGGAATACTAATGATGTGAAGGGCCTCGTCACCCAAAGCAGCATTGATTTTGTCAATGTGATAATAAATTTTCCTTCTTGACTCTTTCAAATCTTTCGAAATCGCCATAATCGTTTTGGACGTTTCTTGATCCATCAAATATTGAAGCAAATCACAACTTGCCTTATCCAGTACCATATTTCATACTCCTCTATCAATCAACTGCCTTGAAAACAACTTTATAATAGTATCACATTCACTAACGCATTTCAATTATCAACAGTAGTCTCTTAATAACGAATACTTACAATTACAAAAGCGAGGCTTGGATCGAAAGGTCCTAGCCTCTTTTCAATTCATTTTCTTATTTCTTTTGACCGTAATAAGCATTTGGTCCATGTTTACGTTGGTAGTGCTTTTCTAGGATGTACTGGGGAGCAGGTTCAACCCTTGGATTGATTTGCTCTGTGAAGCGATTCATCTTAGATACTTCCTCTAGTACAACAGAGTGATAGACAGCATTCTCTGGGTTTTTGCCCCAGGTGAATGGACCGTGATTGCGTACAACAATTCCTGGTACTTCAACCGGGTTAAGTCCGCGACGTTCAAACTCTTCTACGATAACTAGGCCAGTATCTTTTTCATAGGCTACTTCTACTTCGTCCTTGGTCAAACTACGGGCGCAAGGGATTGAACCGTAGAAATAATCCGCATGAGTTGTCCCGTAGAAAGGAATATCACGGCCTGCCTGAGCCCAACCAACGGCTTCAGTCGAATGGGTATGGACCACACTAGCAATCTCTGGCCAAGCCTTATATAATTGCACATGAGTTGGAAGATCAGAAGATGGTCTTAAATCTCCTTCTAGAACCTTACCATCCAGGTCAGTTACCACCATGTTTTCAGGGGTCAATTCGTCATAATCTACGCCTGATGGTTTGATAACAATGACACCGAGTTCGCGATTGACTTCCGATACATTGCCCCAGGTAAATTTAACAAGTCCATGTTTTGGCAATGATTGATTGGCATCACAGACTCGTTTACGCATAGCATTGATTACTTGATTCATCTTACATCAAACCTGCTTTCTTAATTAGTGGGTAGAGAAAATCTTGGGCCTCTTGAATAGCTGCGCGTGTTTCTTCTACAGTTTCACAATTTTCAGACCACATTTCGATTAGGAAAGGACCATTATAATTGGTTTGCTTTAAAATATCGAAAGCTTCTTCCCATTTGACACAACCTTGCCCAAAAGGTACATCTCGGAACTGGCCCTTTGAACTTTCTGTCACTGCATAAGTATCCTTGAGATGGAGAGCTGCGATGGCATGGTGGCCGAGATAAAATTCACTGTAGACATCATTATGCCAGGCAGATACATTACCAATATCTGGATAGACAAAGAGATAGGGAGAGTCAATTTCTTTCTCTATAGCCAAGTATTTTTCGATACTATTGATGAAAGGATCATCCATAATTTCGATGGCAAGTACCACCTGAGCTTCTTCAGCCCAGTCACAGGCTTTTCTCAAATTTTTGATAAAACGTTGGCGTGTCTGAGGTGACTTTTCCTCATAGTAAACGTCGTAACCAGCTAGTTGAATCGTACGAACTCCCAAATCTTGGGCTAATTCGATACATTTTTTCATGAGTTCTAGAGATTTTTCCTCTAGAACTGGATCATTTGATCCCAATGGGTAGCGACGATGGCCTGAAAAACAGATAGAAGGAATACGAACACCAGTTTCATAGATTGCTTTGACAACTTCCAAGCGTTCTTCCTTACTCCAGTCAAGTCTTGCTAAACGCTCATCACGTTCGTCAATAGACATCTCGACAAAATCAAAGCCTAACTCCTTTGCAAAATTTAAACGTTCTAGCCAAGTAAAGTGTATCGGGGTTGCCTTTTCATAAATTCCAATTGGACGTACCATAGTTTACCCCCAAATTCGTTTGATTTCATCCTTGAAGGCACGCGCTGCTCCTGCTGGATCCACAGCCTCTGTAATTCCACGACCTGCGATAAAGGTAAAGACATCAACACCTTCAAAGAGTTTGAGAGTATCTACATCTAGACCACCTGTTACAGATACACGGAAGCCCATGTCAATGAGTTTTTTAACCTTATTAAGGTCTTTTTCACCCCAAGTTTCACCAGCAAGAAGAGCATCACGAGATTGGTGATAAATAGCTTGTGAGATACCTGCATCTAGCCAAAGCTGAGCTTGTTCAAAAGTCCAATCGCCATAAAGCTCGATCTGGATTTCGCCTCGTTCTCCTCGTTCAGTCTTGATAGCCTTTAGAGCTGCTTCCATAGTAGGGATGGTTGCACAACAGATACAAGTCATCCAGTCTGCTCCACGAACCGCATTATTTTTAGCAACTGTTCCACCAGCATCAGCACATTTTGTGTCTGCCACAATAATCTTATCCGGGAAAAGGCTACGCAAGACTTCAACCAGTTCACTTCCAACTTGAAGCAAGCAAACAGTTCCAGCTTCGATAATATCTACTTCCTGACCAACAGAAACAGCTGCTTTAATCGCTCCTTGCAAGTCTGAATGATCTAATGCAACTTGTAAATTAGGTATTCTTTTTGTCATTTCTTTATTCCTCTTTCTAACTTTCCAAATCCAATCCTTCGAGATAAGGGCTATCCTTAGATTCTTCAATCATAGCCAAGACATCTTCTTTAGTCTGGCAAGCCTGTAAACGTGCAATAGAATCTTCTAATTCAAACAGGGCAATGATTTGTGGAATTGCTACACTTGTGTGAATTTTTGAGCTTGTTGCTGCTAGTGCCAACAAAACAGATACCTCTTTCCCATCTGAAAATACAACAGGATTTTGTAAGGTAATCAATGAAAAGGCATCACTTTGCACACCCGCTTCAGGTCTAGCGTGGGGCATAGCCATACCTGGCATCAAGATATAGTAAGGGCCATACTCTTCAGTCGATTCAATGATAGCATCGTAATACTCTGGCAAAATTGCCCCACTTTCAATCAAGGGATCTACTGCTACCTTGACTGCTTCTTTCCAATCGTGAGCCTCTAAACCTAGTCGGATCGAGTCATTGTCAATTAAAGCTTGTTTTAAATTCATATCTGCCTCCTTTATTTAAAGAGGGAGAAGGACAGAAACGATAACTCTCAGTTTCTGTCCAACCCCCTCCAACCTTTTACTGTAGTGCTTGACTGAGTTTTTCAGTGATTTCTTTATCATCCATCAAGTTGTCAAGCCCAATTAACTTCCCATTAGTTCGCCCTTCCAATTCTTGAATCAAATGAAGAGAAGCGATTACGATGTCATATCCTGCTGCTAAACCTTTAGCTTCACCGACACTGCATGAATTGACTGTAAAATCTGTTTGATTAAGCTTACGGAGAGCATTTTCGACCTTCATCTTGATAACCATTGATGAACCCATTCCATTTCCGCACGCTGCTAATACTTTAACCATTTTATTTCTCCTTTTTCTAGATACTAAGCTTCTTCTTGAACTTCACCGTTGTAATATTTCTCTTTATCTTTTGCTTTGGCAAATTGAAGTTGAGGAATAACAAGCAAGAAGAGACACACAAGTACATAACCAACAATACCAAGGTATTTGAAGATATATCCAAATCCAAGCCATGGGAATTCAAAGTCGATATTTCCATGGTAACCACCATAAGATGCTAAATCAAGAAGAGCTACACAGAGAGCTCCTAAAGCAACTTGGAGAACACCTGAGATGAATGATAGGATAACAGCCGCTTTCCATCCGCCGCGTTTATCAGCGTAGACCGCAATGGCTGCATTGTCAAAGAACACTGGTACAAATCCTGTAATAATAAGAATCGGATTTTTAAAGACGATGAGCAAGACAATTGTGATTAATTGACCAATCAAACCAAAGGCAAATCCTGACAAGACAGCGTTTGGAGAACCAAATCCATAAGAAGCTGCAACGTCCACCGCTGGGAATGAACCTGGCAACAATTTGTTTGAAATACCTTGGAAGGCGTTTGTCAACTCAGATACGAACATGCGGACACCTTGCATCAAAACGAACAAGTAAACTGAGAAGGTAAAGGCTGTTTGGATAATGTACATAAAGAAATCTTGTTTAGCAGGATTGAATAGAGTTCCTGAAGTGATGACTTCTTTATTAGACATAATGTCTGGACCCAAGATTAAAAGAATGGCTCCGAAGAATACGAGCATCAAGGTAGCAGATGCAACAACTGTATCGTGGAAGATTGAGAGGAACTTAGGTAATTTAAGATTGTCTAAACTTTCTTCTTTCTTACCAAAGCGTCCTGCTATTTTATCTACAAACCAGATTGCAAATTGTTGTTGATGACCAATCGCAAACCCACCACCACCAGTCAAGCGTTGAGTTGCTTCAACAGTCATATTTGAACTAACTGCCCAGTAAAGTCCACAGATGATACCGATTGCCGCTGTACCATAAGCATTGCGCAATTGTGGAACTAAGAATAGAACCATAAGAGATACGGTTGCAGCTTGTTGTACCATGATGTGCCCAGTAATAAAGAGGGTTCTTACCTTCGTAATCTTGCGAAGAGCTACAAGCAAGATATTTATTCCGAAACCAATCAATAGAGCTGTAGTTGCAGTTCCAACAAAATCTGGAAACTCTGCTGCAATTTTGTTGTTTGCTGCAGCAAGTCCAAAGTAAGGGTCGATAACCGCTGCACCAATTTGGAATTTGTAGTTAAGGGCTGCTAAGATCGGACGGAAGGTTGTAACCAAACCACCCGCACCCACGTTGAGCAACATATACCCTACTGTTGCTTTAACAAACCCTGAGAAAACGTCATGGGCAGGTTTTTTCAAAAGTGCGTATCCTATCAACACCAATAAACCTACAAAAAATGCGGGATTCTGCAAAATATTGCTAGAAAACCAATTTAGAACACTTGAAATGACTTCCATAATTGTTCTCCTTTTGAATTGTTTTTGTAGGTTTATTATATAATTTGAAAGCGTAAACAAAAAGACCAAGAATTACACAGCGGACTGTTCACTCTTGGACTGTATGATTTATGATATTTTAATGATTAGCTTAGTTTCTAGTAGCTAGATAAAATGGAAGAATTTTATCATAAGATTTCAGTATGGCTTCTACGATTTCTTCTTCAGATGAATTCTCTGTTATAGGGACATCTGCTTTAACTAACACTTTACGGACTTCCTGACTTCTCACCTTCTCGCGTAAACTACGACGATTTTCTTCATTAGCGTCCAGCTTATGACTTTCCCCATCTGAGTAGGCTAGATAATAAATTCCTTCTACCACTGGAACTTCTAATACCTTGGCTTGTTGCTCTAAGGTTTGCTCATCTTTCTTGCGCTCTATGAAACTGACTTCCAAAGAAATTCCAAAGTCAGCAGGTGTTCCATACAAACGAAGAGCCATCATAGGTTCTGTCACTTTCCCCTCACTCTGTAGATAAACCCAAAAGTGTGGTCTCAAACGTTGCGCCTGATTCATCCACTGGCTAGTCTGTTGGAGTTGCCATTCTGGATGACTGGTTTGAAATGCTTTAGCCAATTCTGTAAAAGCCTTTCGAGCCTCTTGGCCTTTATGGCGCAATTCCAGCATTTTCTCTCGCTCTTCTCCCGCCTTATCTGGATTACGGTACTGCAAACTTGCAAAGTCTAGATAGTCTCTTATCTTATTCAACATCCATTTAATCTCCTATAACTAGCAAAAAATCAGGATAGACCTGATTTTACTTATTCTGTATCTACAACGACATAGCGATTTGGCTCATCACCCTCAGAGTAACTCGTAACGCCATCCATACGTGAAATAATACGATGGATAATCTTGCGCTCACTATTCGACATTGGATCTGTTTGATGACTACGTCCTTCTTCTAAAACACGAGTCGCCAATTTTTGAGCATAGGTTTGCAAGACTTCTGCACGGTGTTCAACATAATCATTGACATTAATAGTGATATAGAAGGTTCTTGAATAGCGGTTATAAAGATAATTTTGAGCCAATAGTTGCAAGGCCTTCAAAACTTTACCATGGTAACCGATAATACGCCCTGGTTCGTTGGTGTCAATTTGTAGATTGATGCTACGACGGTTATAATCATTTGAAAGTGTGGCTTCAACATCCATGTCATCAATAATTGTTTGAACATAAGTCGTTACTTCCGTAGCTACTTGTTCAATATCAAAGCTCGGTTCAACTTTCAAGCCCAAGTCTTCTAGTTCTTGGCTTTCAGTTTGCTCAGCTTGGCTTTCAATATTAGGAGTTTCTACTACTTCTTCGAGGTCAATTTCTTCAAGTTGTAATTCATTTAAAATCTCAATGTGCCCAGTTTCTTCTAAGATAGTGCTGGCATGTCTTTCATTTTTCAAAATCTCAGCCTTAACTTCATCAGAAATTTCTTGACCTTCTTCTTCAATCTTTTTAATTGCTTCTACAACATATCCCAAATCAACTGTCGCTTCACTGACCGTTTTAACTGGTTCATTTTGTTCATTAATTTCTTTAGGAACTCCCTTTACAGCTTGTTGGTTGGCTTTTACAACTGTCGTTTCACTAATAGCATCGATATCCACTTGGGCTGGTTTTTTACCAAATAAGCCAAGAAAGCCTTTTTTCTCACGAGAAATGACTTTGATATGAGCCTTCATTCTTGGAATATCTAATTCTTTCAATCCTTTCTGGATTGCTTCTTCAACAGTTGAACCTGTAAATACTACCATTACCAGATTCCTCCTTATTATTTCGTTTTCTGAGCCTTTTTCTTGGCTTTTCTTTTTCTATTTTCCAAATCTTTTTGTGCCTGTACTAGAGCCTCGCGCTCTGCGATAATCTTGAATGGATTGTTCAAGAAATAGGTTTGCAAGACTTGATAAGCATTAGACACTGCCCAGTAGAGAGCGACTCCGCTCGGAGCATAAACCCCAAAGATAAAGATCAAGACTGGAATCCCATACATCATCGCAGTCGTAGCTCCGTTACGCTCAGACAAGGCTTTATTTGATAACCAAGTACTTAAAAAGGTGAATACTGCTGCTAAAATCGGAAGCACGAATGTTGTATCCACATCACCAAGATTAATCCATAAGAAATGACCTGTCTTCAAAAAGTCAACTCTTGATAGGGCTTGGAACAAGGCCAAGATAAGTGGCATCTGAATCAAAATCGGCCAAAGAGAATCCGACTGTCTGACACCCATTTCTTTAAAGACTTTACGCATTTCCTGCTCTAGTTTGGTTCTGCTTTCCATATCTCGACCCGGATATTGTTCTCGAAGTGCCTTAATGCGTGGTTGAGCTTCCTGCATTTTTCTAGAAGCCACCATTTGCACTTGAAAGACTGGCAAGAGTACTGTACGAATCAAGATTGTAAAGAGAATAATCCCTACTCCGATACTAATATCAAATGATAAAAAGCGAATGACCTCTGCAAAGAAGTAAACCAATTTACTCCAAAAATCAGTCGAATCTGCCGTAATATCGCTAGTTGTCCCATTAGTTGCACAGGCTGTCATGATCAATAGGGACAGTCCTAGCAAACTAGTCAACTGTAATTTCTTTTTCACTCCCATTTCCTTCCTGGTAAATCTTTGATAATTTTAATACGTGGAGTAGATTTTTCTCCATCTCTGCGTATCCCAAGGTTTCAACCCCTTTTCGAGCAATGACAACAAAGTCGACATCTTCTACCAGACTCCCTTTTGCATTCTGGATAATATGTCGGATTCGTCGCTTGATTTGATTTCTAGTGACGGCATTCCCCAGCTTTTTGCTAACTGATAGACCTACTCGAAAATGTTTTTTCTGGTTTTCTAATTGGTAGACAACAAATTTGCGATTAGCAAAACTTGTTCCTTCCTTGAAAATCGCCTTAAAATCTTTCTCTCTTTTTACACGAAAGTTTTTCTTCAAAACTCAACTCCATCTATTAAATTACTACTATTATACCATATTTTTCAAAAAAGCCAATCATAGCAAGGTTTTAGACAATTTCATCAGAAAAAGAAGCTGGAAAAATCACTTTTCCAACTCCTTGTACGGAATATTTTTACTAGTTTTACTTATTTTTTCAAACGTTCAACATCACGGGCAATAACTAATTCCTCATCTGTTGGAATAACCAAGACACGGATCTTCGCTGCGTCGGTTGAAATATCTCCCGTCACTCCAAAGACATTCTTTTCAGGATCAACGTCACAACCAAACCAAGAGATACCTGAAATAACATCTTCACGTACATCGGTTGCATTTTCTCCTACACCCGCTGTAAAGATAATAGCATCTGCACCATTTAGGACTGCAAGGTACTGCCCAATATGTTTTTGGATACGGTCAATATAGATTTCATATGCTAAGGTAGCATCATGGTCTCCTTCTTTTTTAGCAGCAATCACATCACGCATATCACTAGACTGTCCTGAAACTCCCAGGAGTCCTGACTCACGATTGAGAATATGGCTAATAGCCTCTGGCGTATTAAAGTCCTCTGTATATTGCATTAGGTAAGGAATAATAGCTGGGTCAATATCTCCTGTACGAGTTCCCATCATCACACCACCAAGTGGAGTGAATCCCATTGAAGTATCCACAGATTGACCACCCTTAACAGCTGTAATAGAAGCACCATTACCGATGTGGCAAGTAATCAATTTCAAGTCTTCTAATGGACGTCCCAAGAGTTTTGCAGCTTCTCCTGCTACAAACTGGTGGCTTGTACCATGGGCACCATATTTACGAACCTTGTTTTCTGTGTAATATTTTGTTGGTAATGGATAGCGATAAGCTTTCTCTGGCATAGTTGTGTGGAATGAAGTATCAAAAACAACTACACTGGTAATGTCTGGCAACAATTCCTTGAAGGCACGAACACCTGCTGCATTGGCTGGGTTGTGGAGAGGAGCCAACAAGCTCAACTCTTCAACTTTTTCTAAAACATCTCCCTCAACAACTGTTGATTCTTTGAAATATTCTCCACCTGCAACAACACGGTGGCCAACACCAGTAATCTCATCATAAGCCTTGATAATGTCGAAACGAATCAAGTCATCCAACAAGATTTTAACGGCTTGTGTATGATCTTCAATATCCAAAATTTGTTGTTCAGAACGGCCGTCAAATTTTACAGTTGAAATTGAATCTTTCAAACCGATACGTTCAATCAAGCCTTTGGCTAGCACTGTTTCCTCGGGCATTAAGTATAATTGCCATTTCAAACTTGAACTTCCTGCATTGATTGCAATTGTTTTTGTCATAACAAGACTCCTCTTTTAAGCGTTTTCATCTATTATAACAAAATCTATTTTATATTTCAGTACCTTGAGTCCATTTTTGAAAATTTTCTTTAAATTTCATTAAAACACTTGCATCTTGCAAACTAGCAAGTGGATAAACAAAGGGTTCTACTGCTATTTCACTTTTCTTCTGTAAGATAAAAATCGTCTTGGATTGTTTGGCATTAGCAAAGAGATTTTCAGGCAAACTAATCATGGCAGTCAAACTTGCCTCCTCTTTCAACCAGCCTTTCAACAAGTCACTTTGAGGACTGGTCAACAAATCACTCGGAGCTAGAAAAATAGCGTATCCATCTGACTTGAGGTACTTAAGCCCTTGTTCCATGAGCAAGTGATGGGCGTAAGTATGTTCTTGGCTAGAAGCAACTTGATGACGCGACGCAACGGCATCATCAGGATAATAGCCAACAGGCAAGTCGCTGATGACCACATCACTTTCTTTGAGCATTTGTGGACGAACGGCATCTCCTTGGACAAAGACAGCCTGCAAACCAATTACATCTGCCATACTAGCTGCCAAATCAATCAGCAAATCATCTACTTCCACTCCCAAGTAATCCACTTTCTTAGCAAGAGAGGTTAAGAAAGTAGCGCCCAGAATCCCCATGCCAGAACCCATTTCGAGGATAGTGATTTCCTCCTCTTTAAACAATTCCTCCACAATAAACACCAAAAGTAAAGCAATAGCATCTGGTGTAAACTGGTGATTGGCCTGCAATGGTTCTGTTTGCCCAGCCTTCATCAAGAGAAACTGGTAGGTCTTGAGCCATTCTTCTTTGCGTAGCGCTAAACGCTTAAGGGCTTGATTGTTCTCCTTGACCTGCTCTAACTCAGTCTCACCATCCAGATAGATGCTGTTTTGCTCCACCAAAGCGTCATAAAAATTGGTTGCCAAATCACTTTGGATGACTTGGACATTCTCTAGTAAATAGGTATAAGCTTGTTCAATTTTTTCAAAATCCATATTCCTATCTTATCAAATTTCCCTTCTTTTTTCCATCCTTATAGAAAAATCACTCCCTGACTAGGCGAGTGATTTTTGGGCTACTGTTAAAAAGAGTTCTGAGTAATTTCCTTGAAACAGGTCTTCAGCGCTATAGAGAATCTGACTATGTACAGATGAAAAACCATGCTCAATTAGCTGTTTTTCCAGTTCAGCTAAATCAAATCCATGATGGTTAGCCTCTGTCTTGGTAAAATCAGCAAGTAAAAGTTGTCCGTTTTCTATCAGATGTTGATGAAACAGTGAGAGAGTCGCATCCAAATCAGGCATATGATGAAGAACCCGACAAACAACAATAAGATCAAACTCTTGTTCCAAGGGTTTTGCCAGTAAATTCTGCTCCAAAAACTGGATATTCTTGATGTCTTGCTGCTCCGCTTTCAAACGAGCTTGTTCCAGCATTTTATCCGAAATATCCACCAATGTTACAGACTTGGTCTGCTCGGCTAGGGGCAAGGATAGTAGACCCGTGCCACCACCGAAATCTAAAATTTCTTTGTCTGATAAAACATCAATCTGTTTCTCAACTGCTTGACATACCAAGTTTGCAAGGAAAATGTTTTTAGGGGAATCAAAAGTTTCTGCTTTGTGGTTAAAATCATGTTTCATGCTTTTAGTTTAGCACAAAGTAGCTTGATTAGCTAGGAATTCTCTTTCTTTTCAAGCTTCTTTTCTGATTTTTTCTTCTCCACTTTTTCGCTTGAATCGATCGCTACCTCTTCCTTTTTATCTCTTTTCTCTTCTTTGATTTTGACTGAAGGAAATAGGAACTCATATTGACTCTTTTGTGTACGAACCCTTGTCACCAAGCTTGTTTTCTTATTTTGATAACTCACCTGACCCAGATTAAAGGTCTGTTCCCCACTTTCCTTATCAACCTTATCTTTGGCTCGTTTGGCCATAGCAAAAGCAATCAGCTTTTCTTTATTTAAAGCATAGTCTCGATGGTGGGCGACTTGTCGGTTCAAGTAAAATTGTAACAAAAGACTAAAGATAGCAGCCACGGTGACTGCATAGAGGAGAACACCTGCCTTAACTTTTTTCTTTTTCCACACGATAGATGAACTCCCTTTCTAAGCCTTTTTGGAATTGAAAACGAAAACGAACCAGTTGATTGTCCTCTGTAATTTGAGCTGATTTGAGACCATAAACCATAGGCTGATAGCCTCGTCCACTGGCATCGGTTTTCCGAAAATCGTCCGATTTAGACTTACCTATAGCGATATCCTTGCCATCCTGCTTAATATAGAGGTGATTGCCTTCTACTTTTTCGAACTGCGAACGGTCTAATTCTGCCTCCAGCTGATCCACAAACAAGAGCCACTCCTTTTGCTCGCTCTGTTGCTGGTAGCGAACTTCTGAAATGAGAAGCTGACTCATGGCTTGAAAGAGGAGTAAACTTCCACTGATGACAATCAAGGCAATCAGGGATTCTAATAAGGTAAAAGCCTTGACCTTATGGCTCTTTGATAGCCAACAACTGTTCTGAACCATGGTAGACCTCCAATCCCTTTTCACTAGAAAACACCTGAATCTCAACTCCGTTGATGTTTACCTGATTTTGACCTGTCTGCAGTGCCATCTTGGCTACCCTCAAGACTTCTTCCTTTTGCAAGATTTTTGCTTCTTCTTGCCTATTTTTCTGAATTTGTCCCAAAAGAAGCGTCGCAATGCTGGCAAAGATAGCTAAAGCAACTACTGCTTCCAGTAAAATCACTGCCCTAATTTTTTGTTTCCTTAATGCGTTTAATTTTTCCATTTCCTAGATATAATTGATAGCGAATCGCTCCTT
Source organism: Streptococcus sp. D2 (assembly GCF_006385825.1). Lineage (GTDB taxonomy): Bacteria > Bacillota > Bacilli > Lactobacillales > Streptococcaceae > Streptococcus > Streptococcus shenyangsis. The sequence continues at coordinate 28,083 of NZ_VFSI01000017.1, forward strand.
TACTGGTCTGAAATTCAACCTTAGCCAGAGACGAATTGCCCCCAGTGCGGTCAAATGTAATACTTTGGCCCGATGGTGCTTGAATTCCTTTAGGAACTGTCAACTTTTGACTGCCATTGCTAATGATCTGCCCATCTAAGTTCAGACTAGCCTTTTGCTGACTGGCTACACTGCGTTTTTGTGTTTCCCGATAGAGTTCTTCAAACTCCATAAAAAAAATCTGCTCCTCTACCGCTGCAAAAGTGGACTGGACAGTTCCAGACAAGCCCAAGGCAAGGATACTCACAAGTCCCAAAACCAAGAGACTTTCCAGCATGGTAAAGGCCTTAATCATTGACTGTACGATTTTTTCCTCCATTTTTTGTATAGTATTCTTTATAGGCTTTAGCCTGTTCTTCTGTGATTCGCCCATCTGCTTGTAACTTGCTTAGACTAGCATCTTCATTTTTATCCAAGCTATAAAGCTCTGCCTGGCTTTCCACCACCTTAACAACAGCAGCTTTCCCTTTGTCATTGACTGCTTCTTTTTGCTTTGTCAGATTAGGTACAAAGAGCAAGAGAAGTACGCTGATAATCAGCAAGACCACCAACATCTCCACCAATGTAAAAGCTTTAACCTTAGCTTTTTTCAAGAATGTCATCATTTTTTTCATTTTAAAAATTTACCTCCATATTTTGATACATGGGCATGAGCATTGCCGCATAAAGTAAAACGATAATCAGAGCCACAAAGATAAAAACCAGTGGCTGCACCAGATTCATAGTGCGATTGACTCGGGTAAAAAAGGCTTCCCAAGTTTTTTCAGCATAGATTCCCAACTCACTCCCCAGCTTGGACTTGACTTCCCCATACTCGATGATGAGACTCAACTCCTTTTTAAAGAAAGGATAGGTTGCTATGGTTTGAGAAAATTCGCGGCCATTTTGTAGGGCTTGAGCTAAATCTCGACCGATTTCTTTAAAGAGTTGGGAACCTTGTTCCTGCATGATCTGAAAAATCTGCGTCAGCTCCATCCCCTGTGAAATCATATTGCCCCATTCACGCGCGTAATAAGCTGTCAGATAGGTCTGGACAAAGATTCCAAGAAAAGGAAGGCGTGCTAAGATAGAAAAGACGCGCATCTTTGAACTTCTTTTATAAAAAGTTAGTGATAAAAGGACACCTACTGAAACAAACCCTACCATTCCTAGAAAGATTTGTGGCAGATTGCCAATAATTTGGGTGGCGATATTGCTACTATCCAGTTGTGGTAGTAGGTAATTACGCAGTCCCAGCATAATTAAGAGAAGAAAACCAAGCAAAATCAAGGGATAGGTCGCTACTTCAATTAGTTTTTTCTTGACCTTGGCCAGATTGTCTAGATACTCTTCTATCTTTCCCAAACTCAGGTGGAGATTCCCATGGACTTCAGCTAGGGATAACTGAGTGACAATGGCACTTGAAAAGCCCAAACTTTCCATCATTTCTGAGAATGATTTCCCCTGAGACAAGCCCGTGCGCATCTGGGTCACACACTGCTTATCCAACAAAGCGCTCCTATCTAAAAAGGAGATAGTCTCCACCAGATGAAAACCGCTGGAAAAGAGATTGTTAAACAATGTGATAATATTTTTTTGCTTAGCTGTAGCTAATTTTTTCCCTTTCAGCCTGAAGACTTGTGATATGTCCATCTTTAAGAAGCTGGTCAATCTGTTCATTCCAGCTAGTTGGCTGGTGTTCTTGATAGTCTTTGTTTGCAAAGTCAACGATTCCTCCTCCCCCGATTAATCTTTGATAGCAGATTCCTTGTAGAACGACTGTCAATTCCTCCTCACTCACACCCAACTCCAGCAGACGATCATAAACACCTCGGATACTCTTGGCATGAATGGTTGAAAAGACTGTCGCACCTGTCAAACTAGCTCTAACCACTGCACGCGCCGTCTCGCTGTCCCGAATTTCTCCGATAATCAAGAGATCTGGTCGATGACGTAGGGAAAGCTTAATCAGATTTTCATAGGTCAGTCCGATTGCTTCATTTAGCTGCAACTGGAGCATGTCATCCTGCTTGATTTCGACAGGATCTTCTATGGACATAACTTGCTGTCCTTTAAAGAGAGACTTGGCCAATTCATGCATCAGGGTCGTCTTGCCACTACCGACTGGACCAGCAAAGAGATAGAGACCACGTTGCCTGCACTGCTTGCCCAGTTCTTCAATATCCTGAAACCAAAAATGCAACTCCTGCTCCTCATCGTGCAACAAGCGAATAACTAAACTCTCGTGCCCTCGATAATCACCTACAGTAGATAAACGCAAGGATGCCATCTTCTGGTCATAGACATAATCACAGGAACCAAGTTGACTACGTCGCTTTTCTCCCACATTCATACCCGCTACAAACTTAAAGTGACTGATGACAGCCGCAAACTTTTCAAAATCATAACAACCGATTTTACAGCGCTTGTCTCCTACCCTCATATGAAGCTCATAGGCATCTAACTTAGGAACAAAATAAATATCCTGCGCCCCTTTTTTCCGAGCCGAACGAATAATTTCTTGTGCAATTTCTTGAACCATACTTACCTCCTCACCTATACTATTCGCAAAGATTTGGAAAAAATAAAAAGCAACTTCAAAAAAAGTTACTTTTTCTCTATTTTAATTTCACACGGCAAGAACGGTGCCTTTCCTTACCTGTTTGTTTTTCATAGCCTGGACGTAATTTTTCATCTGGAATAACCTGCTCATCCTGCAAAAGAGCCAAAGAATGGTATTGTTGTAAATACTCATCACATTCATCGCACCAGCGTTGGTCTTCTGGATCCCAAAAAATGGTCATCAAGTCACTTCTGCTTTTATAAAGAGGGGATTCTTGTTCCAATCTAAACCAGCAAGTTTTGTAGTATTTGAGAGCATCATAATACTGGTCAAATTTTCTACTTGCTACAATATCTTCTTCCCAACCTTCTAAGAACCACCAAGGCTCACAATCTCCATACATTTCTATAACACGATACATATTCATTCATTCCTTTGTACCGTATATTATAACTAATTCCATTAAACAAGAAAAGAAATATGCTCATTTCTTAATTTCCAGATAAAAAATCCAGCCATCTGATGGATGACTGAATTTGATCTGCTGCCTTACGGACTAATAGTCACATAATAAAAAAGCAGAAGCTAATCTCTAACTTCTGCTTTCTCTCTTATGCTTGATAACGTTTCACACCATCTAGATACGTAGCTACCAATTCCAAATCTTTGTCTAAAACAATAAAATCTGCATCATAACCTTCACGGATTTGGCCACAGACATCATCAATGTGAACAGATTTTGCTGGGTTAAGGCTGGCCATCATGACTGCTTCATGCGGATTCGCAATACCCCACTCGACTACATTTCTCATACCATCTTTAAGTTTGAGGATAGAACCTGCCAAATTACCAGTAGATTTGAGACGTGCAGTTCCATTTGCTACTACAACAGGGAATTCTCCCAACATATAGTCACCGTCTTCAAGCCCACCAGCTGTCATACAGTCCGTAATAAGAGCGATGTTTTCTGTCCCCTTTTGCTTAAGTAAAATCTCACAAGCTTTTGGATCTACGTGATAACCATCACAAATCAATTCTGCGTAAGTATGTGGGAGCTCATACATAGCTCCTACCATACCTAGTTCGCGGTGTGTTAACCCACGCATCCCATTATAGGCATGTACCCATACACTAGCTCCAGCATCAACTGCCTTCTTAGCTTGTTCAAATGTCGCATCTGAGTGTCCAAGTGCAACTGTCACACCTTCACCTGTAATAGTACGTACAAAATCTTCCACCCCATCACGTTCTGGTGCAATAGCGATTTTATTTAGCATCCCTTTTGCAGCATCCTGCCAAGAATGAAACTCCTCAACACCCGGGTCTCTCATATAAGTTGGATTTTGTGCCCCCTTAAAAGTTTCTGTGAAATATGGACCTTCATAATAAATCCCACGAATCTTAGCACCTGTTGCTTCTTTATAATGGTTTCCAAGATTTTCAGTGACTGCAAGCAATTGCTCATAAGTGGCTGTTAAAGTTGTGGGCAAGAAACTGGTAACACCGGTACTAAGAAGTCCTTCACTCATAGTATGCAATGTACCTTCAATGTTGTTGTCCATCACATCTACACCTGCATATCCATGAATATGAGTATCCACAAGACCTGGTGCAATGCTATAACCAGTATAGTCAAGAACCTCTGCTCCTTCAGGAATTTGATCCACATGTTTCCCAAATTTGCCATCAACAAGTTCTAAGTACCCACCGCGACGAATGCCAAATGGATAGAAAAACTGATCCGCTTTAACGTAATTAGGCATAATAATGACCTCCTTAAAAGATTACTTTTGATATTTATTATGTCAATTACATTATAAACCTTTCTGATTCATTTGTAAATGGTATAGACCTATTTTCTAGAGATATTTTAAAAGAGCTGGATTTTTCCAACTCTTCTCTTTTAAATACACGTTATTTTGATTTGACTGGCTTGTCTTGAGCTGTTTGCAAAGCTGTAGCAATGGTCTCTGCATACAATTTTGCTCCTGCTTCAATTTTGCTAGTGTCACTTCCGAAATGGACTTGGTCTGTTCCTGTCCAGATCTCTGGATGTTCCTTAGCAACTTGATTCCAATCAGCAATGGTGATATAAGGAGTCTTCTCTGCCAATTCTCTCATATAGGCAGCAGCCTTCTCAACGATTGCATAGGTCTCTTTTGTCTTATCTCCTTCATAAGGAGTCACCAAAACCATATGATGTCCCTTAGGAAGATTTTTCACGATACTATCCCAATCTTCCTTGTAACTTTCAGGATTATTTACCCCTGTTGCAATGACCACCATCTTAGGTAAAAATTTATTCTGGCTATTATTTAGCATGATTTCATTGGCGGTCTTGGTTGTTCTGCTGACCTGCGCGTTAATCTGTGCTCCAGGAAGGGTTGTCTGTAGGGCTGTATTTGCCCTTAAAGCCACCGAATCACCAATTAACATAGTGCCATCAGCAATTCCTAAACTATCAGCTTCTGCTCGTTCTGTCATCACCTTGGTTTGGCTAATATTTGTTGCAGCTTGCTTCAAACCATTGACAGTTAAGTCTGTCTCAAACGCTCCCACTTGTGGTGCCAACAAAGTCACTAAGAAGACAATGAAGGCCAAAATTCCAGTACTTGCTGCAAGGATTGCGTGAATATAAGGCAGGGGACGAATAGTTTGTAAAACAGGTGTGTTCTTGCCTGCAATCCACGGCTCCAATACATAAAATGATAGGCTGGCGAATCCATAAGAAAAAATCAAAGTTAATAACACAGCAAGAAGATTTGATGTCAACTGTGAAAAAATGATATAGAAAGGCCAATGGAAAAGATAAACCGCATAGCTAGTATCCGCTAAAAAGCTGATAATCTTTGGCTCCTGCACGTTAGGAGTCTTTTCATGTAAGACACGCGCCGCCAGAATCATAGCAAGGGCTGCAAGGCTGGCAAGTAAGAAGCCAATAAGATAGGCAAAGAGATAGGTAAATTTGACAAAGAAGGTCAAAATGAGTAAGAAGCCAAAACCTCCTCCAAAAACCAACAGGGTCTTTCGTAAATCCCAGATTCTATCCAACTGCTTGACGAGGGAAGTCGTCTGACGAACGCCTACGATAGTTGCTAACACACTTCCCAAAAAGAATGGATAGACATGAGTTAAACTGGAGAAGTAAACAGAGGAATAAGAGGTTACTAGAAAACTACCAATAAACATAGAGAAGAAGCTGATCAAGAAGGCAGTAGCAGACAAGAGAAAGACCATTCCCTTCAACTGACCATTTGATTTAGCCTGTTTGGATAAGAACCAAACTGCCAAGCCCCAGAGGATATAGTAGTGAGCCTCAACAGCCAAGCTCCAATTATGAACAAACAAATGTGGAATGAACTGAGATTCATAACTCCCACCTGTTAGAAGTTCATAGAAGTTGGTCATAAAGCCTAAAACACCCGCAATCTGACCCCCAATTCCAGCCACATAATCTTGGCGAACTAGGAAGGTAAAGGGCATGGTCACCAAGACCATCAAAACCACAGGTGGCACAATACGATAAAAGCGTCTCCTAAAAAATCCAACCAAATCAATTTCATGATTTTTAGAAAATTCTTCGATGAGTAGAGCTGTAATCAGAAAGCCTGAAAATGTGAAAAAGACATCTACCCCGAAAAAACCTCCAGGAAAGATGGTCTGAAAGAAGTGATACAAGAGTACCAAAAGTAAACCTGTAATCCTAATCAAGGAAAACCATTTAATGCGCATACGAGTTTATTCTTCCTTTCATTGTACACTTTATTCTATCAAAAAAAGAAGAAAAATCCCAAGAGAAAACTTAGGATTTTTAGCTTATATCTATTCCGTTTTAGAAATTACGGCCTGACTTATTATAGCCATATTTTTCCACAAAATACTCACGGAATTCCAAGAGATTGTCATCCATAATGGCTTGTCGCACTTGCTTCATCAGATTAAGCAAGAAGTAAAGATTGTGATAGCTAGTCAAGCGGATACCAAAGGTTTCATCAGCCTTGAGCAGGTGACGAAGGTAGGCGCGTGTGTAGTTCTTACATGTGTAGCAATCACACTCAGGATCCAGTGGTGTAAAGTCCTCAGCAAACTGGGCATTTTTGACAACCAAACGACCTTGACTGGTCATACAAGTCCCATTACGAGCGATTCGAGTCGGCAAGACACAGTCAAACATATCCACCCCACGAATCACTCCATCAATCAAGCTATCTGGCGCTCCCACACCCATCAAATAGCGAGGTTTATTTTCAGGAAGCAGTTGAGTTGTGAAGTCCAAGACAGCATTCATCTCTTCATGGGTTTCTCCCACTGCCAAACCACCGATAGAGTAACCTGGAAAGTCCATGCTGACAAGATCATGAGCTGATTGGCGACGAAGGTCTTCAAATCCTGCCCCTTGCACAATTCCAAATAACCCTTGGTCATGCGGACGACGGTGAGCCTTCAAACCACGCTCAGCCCAACGACTGGTACGCTCGATTGATTTCTTAACGTAGTCGTATGGTTGATAAAACTGAGGACATTCGTCAAAGGACATCATGATGTCTGAACCTAGATTGTTCTGAATAGAGATGGCTTTTTCTGGTGATAGGAACATCTTCGAACCATTGAGATGGTTTTTAAAGGTTACCCCTTCTTCTGTGATATTGCGGCTATCTGCTAAGGAATAAACCTGAAAACCACCACTATCTGTCAAAATAGGCTGGTCCCAATTCATGAACTTGTGGAGACCACCTGCACGTGCAATGAGTTCATCTCCAGGGCGAAGCCAGAGATGATAGGTGTTTGATAGGATAATTCCCGAACCCATCTCCTTCAATTCTTCAGGTGACTGAGTTTTGACAGTGGCTTGAGTTCCAACTGGCATAAACATAGGCGTCGGGAAGGTACCGTGGGGAGTGATGATTTCTCCCAGACGAGCTCCCGTGTGTTTTTCTTTCTTAATCAAACGATATTTGATTGGTGAATCTGACATTTTTTACCTCCGAAGCTGGGAAAAACAGTCCCAGTTCATACTTTGTGCCCAAGGGCATACTGTATGATTTTATCAAAAAAAGCCGGAACTGTCACGAACTATGGTATAATGAGAGAATGAAATACCCAAAAATTGATTTAAAAACCGTTCGTCTGCAAGCCAGACAATTTCAGGCTGAAAATCCCCGCCTCTTTCTCGTCTATCTCTTACCTAGCATGCTGGTCATTTTGTCTGGCTTCCTCAATCCCTTAGAGCGCATAAACGAGAGTGTTTTAGAACAACCCTTTTTAAGCGTGTTTGGCCATATATCCCAAGCCTACCTTTTCCCACTATTAGTCTCCTTTATCGGAGCTATTCTTCTAACCAGTTCCGTCTATACAACGCTAAAACTTATAAAGAACCCAGATACAGAACTATCCATCAAAAATAATCTCACTCTCTTTAACGAAGAGCACTTTTCACAAACCTTTTTGACCCTTCTTCTCAAACGTTTCTATCTCTTCTTATGGAGCATTCCTAGTTTACTCGGAATTTACTTTCTTTTTTACAGTAGCTTTCTAGCAAAGAAATTCGTTGTCCTTCACCCTGAATTTCCTAATCTGGATCTCACGTCAATTGAAACCGAGCGCTTCCTCATGACCTTTGGTCTCTACTTTCTAGCAAGCATCCTCTTGATGATTGTCGGAAATAGTCTCTATATCCCACAATACTATGCCTATTCACAGGTAGAATTTCTCCTCTGTGACACCCTAGACTTGGGCCAAGCTAAACCAGGGCAAATCCTTAAAACCAGCCGTTTCCTGATGAAAGGCTACAAATTTCAGCGCTTTATTCTAGACCTACAACTCCTTCCTTGGTACTTCCTCAATTGGATTACCTTTGGAATTGCTAGTTTCTCACTCCTACCCTACATTCAAATCAATAAAATAATTTTCTACCGAGCAGTACTGGCTCGAAAACGTCCAAAAGCTTGAAGGTAACCCCTCAAGCTTTTTTCTATCAATGAGTTTCTCCGCCTACCAACTTGAGGTCCTCATCTCCATGTTCGATAATAGCCCCGATTGCCGCTTCTATCCCTCGCCTAATATCTACTAAACTCATAGCTGGGGTAGTCGGTCGATTCACCACCTGTTCCATCATATAAGGAATATGCATAAAACCTGCCTTAACATGTGGAAATTTCTTTTCTATCAAATAGAGGGCCTGATACATCAAATGATTGCAGACAAAAGTCCCTGCCGTATTAGAAACAGAGGCCGGCAATCCCTCTTTTTTTATAGCTTGAACCATCGCTTTAATCGGCAAACTACTAAAGTAGGCCGGAGCACCATCTGGACGAATAGGAAGGTCAATCGGTTGATTTCCTTCATTATCAGGAATGCGTGCATCGTCTTGATTTATAGCCACTCGTTCAGGCGTCAAACTAGATCTTCCACCAGCTTGACCGATACAAAGGACAAAGTCAGGTTGATAACGACTCATCTCTTCTTCCAATACTTGGGCCGATTTGTGAAAGACTGTTGGTACTTCTAACCAGCTGACCTCAGCGCCATGGATTTCATATGGCAAACCTTTAATGGCCTCCAAAGCTGGATTGACCTTTTCCCCTCCAAAGGGCTCAAAACCTGTCACTAATACTTTCATTTCTAACTCCTCAAAACTAATTCAATGAGACTTTTTTCTTAAAAACAAGTATAACATATTTCTCTTCTTCTGGAGTGAAAAGGACTAGCGAGACTAGGATTGACCTTCAAGTTTATTTTAAGAGTAAAATACTAATCAAGGCTAAAATAGCTGGTCCACCTTGCTTCAAAATAATTTTCTTATCTGCTGTTAGAGAGCCGTAAGCCGCCGCCCCAATCACAAATAAAACAAAAATAGTCACAATTTCTAAATTCTGTGAAAAATAAATGCCATACAGAAGAAAGAATCCTAGCAGAGCATTATAAATTCCTTGATTTTTAAACAATGATCTTACTGACGGATGAGCCAGTTCTTCCTTGTCCATGTTAAAGACACGACTAGTCGCATCTGATTGCGTTGCAATACTTTCCAAATAAAAAATGAAAAAATGCTCCAAAGCAACAATCGTTGCTGAAATGGTTGTCATAATTGACATCTATTTCTCCTTAAATTTCTATATTTCCAATACCCAAAACCAATTTATTTACTAAACGGCTGAGTTCTGTTCTTTCAGACTCTGTTAAGATACTTTCCATCTCTTCCTTAACCTTTATATGTTGCAGAGGGGGATTCACCACTAACTGCTCCTTGGCATATTTCGTAGCCTCTACCAAGACTTCTCGCTGATTTTCAGGATTACGATGACGCTCCACCAAACCTTCCTTTTCCAGAATTTTGAAATGTCGGGTCAAAGCAGCCTGATCAATCTTCAAACGCTCCTGAACCGCTATTTGATTACAGGGAGAATGCTTCAGCAAAAATAATAAAATCTGATACCGTGTCAAACTAATCCCAAGTCTTTTTTCAAACAATTGCGTACTCGCTTGCTCAGACAAGCGGAGTTGATACAGTAAATCTTGAATCTCTAGCATTTCTTTCTCCTTTAAATTAATCTATCAATAGTTGACTAATCAGGTATAATATAAGATAAAATAGATTACAAGAATGTTGCTTGAGTCATTACTAGATGCTAACTTTCCATTTCCCATTCAAATTGATACTCAATGAAAATAAAAGAGCAAACTAGGAAGCTAACCACAGGTTGCTCAAAGCACAGCTTTGAGGTTGCAGATAAAACTGACGTGGTTTGAAGAGATTTTCGAAGAGTATGACAGAGAAAAAAACGAACGAGACTCGCTTCCTATCATGAAAGCTAAATCTCATTCGTCAACATTATATTATAAAATCTGGTTTATCCATTCATTGAAACGTGAACGTGGTCATAGTGGTTTTCTGTCACGCTACCACGATCTGGCATTGGGTTCCAAGTATTAGCTGGTCCATATTTACTATCGAATGGAGCATAGAAACGTTGTTTCCAGATGATGTAACTAATTCCTCGGCTGGCCATGTTTTGAATAGCGTATTCCGCAATCTTATCCCCTAGTTCTGAGCTTTCTGGTACCATAAAGTCGATAGCCAAACCTTTTCCGTGATCTCCACTGTCTCCTGGACGGTAACCACTAAAGGATGTGATGCCAAACAAGTTGGCGATTTCTTCTTTAAAGGTAGCCGTCTGTGGTTGAAGGCCTGCATTTTCAGATTTTGCTACCGCAAGTCCAGCATAATCGGGCGCTGCTGGAGCTGCGTAAGTTGCTGAAGTTGTTTTCGTCTCTTCTGGTTGATAAGTAGAAACTGCTGTTGTAGCTTCATTTGATGAGGCTTCTTTTGCTTCTTCTGAACTTGTTGCAGTTGTTTCAGGCGCTTTTTCTTCTACTGGTGTTGTAGTTGGTGCCACTGTTGAAGCAGCTTGAGGACTGGCCTGTGTTTCATCTTTATCAACTGGAGTCGTTTCCTGAGGAGCTGCTTCTGTGACTGCGCTACTTGTTTCGGCTGTTTGCTCCTCTGGGACAGAAGTTCCTGTAGATGGTGTCACTTCTTCTAAAGCAGTCACCGTCTCTGCAACTTCTGAACTTGTTGCCACTTCTTTTGTTCTTGTAGTTTCTACCGCTTTTGGAGCTTCTGCAATCGGTTGAGAAAGGTCTGCAACCTGAACAGTTTGATCATCAACCGTCACTTGATTGGTTGTCAAATCTGCTGTCGCAGTTGTCACTTCTTCACTAGAGTCTGCTTGAGGAGTTTGGATTTCAACTTCCGTTACCTCTTCTGCTTCATTGACAGTCGTTGTCAAAACAGTTTCTGGGAAAATCAAGTCCATATTAGTGATTTTATTCAAATTCGCAAGAACTGTGACATCTACACCCAAAGCTTCTGCAATGGTGCTTAAGGTATCACCATACTGAACGGTATAACTTGTTTTGTTGTCCGTTTTAGTCAAATCGTTTTGGATTTGCTCAACACTACGTGCAGTCCAAATAACTTCTTCTGCTTGAGTTGCCAATACTGGGGCAAAGGACAAGGCTACTGTTGAGGCTAATAATATTCTTTTCTTCATTCTTTCAAATTCCTTTCAAATGAGTACCTGTCTATCATAACACAAAAAATGCAGAAAAAAAGCCCTCTCGGGCCTATTTAACAGAACTGTCTATTCCTTGTAACAAACTCGATTACTTGAAATAGTTTGTTAGGTCTCTGTCACAAAATTGACACAATCTTTTTATCACTCAGCCTCAAAAAAATGGGAAATATCTGCTAACGCTTGAATCCTGTGATTACCTTCATAAGTCGACTCTAAAAAGTTGATACTTTGAATACCACTATTCTGGGCAAATTCCACATCCAGAGTCCGATCCCCTATATAATAGATTTTCTCAGGATCCAACTGATACTTGTCTAACAGATAGGTAGCCGCTTCCGGATTAGGCTTGCGAGCAAAGCCACTCTGACTGGTTAGAATCTCTGTAAAATAAGATTCCAAACCCAAGTCTCTGAGAATGGTAAGAGCATTGTCTCCCTTATGAGTGTAAACAAACTGCTGAATTCCTGCTTGGTCTGCCCAAGCTAGCATCTCACGCGCACCTGGCATCAAAACTACCTGAGCATTCTTCTCAGCCAGACTCTGTGCACGCACCTGATTTAGCACTTCCACATCCAGCTTTCTCTCTTCTGCCACCTGCACAAGTAAATCCTGCACAGAAAACTTGAGGATAAACTCTCTCACCTGCTCCTTATCATAAGGAATAGAAAACTGAGCAAAAGTTTCCTCAATCCCTGACAAAATTGCTTCGTAAGAGTCCAATAAAGTCCCGTCTAAATCCCAAATAAAAGCTGTTTTTTGCATTTCCTATCCTTTCAAGCTCATATAACGCTGGTAACGGTAACGTAGAAATAACCAACGAAAACCATTATCCAAAAGGGTTCCGGCCCAAATACCAGGCAAGCCCCAACCAAGCACAATCCCCATCAGATATCCTGTTCCAATGCGGATACACCACATTCCTATACTTGTCGCATAAAAGGGAAGCCGAGCATTGCCCAAACCCTGCCAGACTGCTGTATAGATGACTGTTCCTATCGTCATAGGAGTACCAAGTAGTGAAAACAGTGTCACTAGAACACTAGCCTCCACCGCTAGAGGATTAGTCGTATAGAGATGAGTTAATGGTACACCCAAAGCGTAGATACTGAAGGTCAAGGGTAACATGAGGACCAGAGAAAGCCAAAAGGTTTGCTTGCTCAAACTAGCTACTCTTTCCCAATTATCCTCTCCAACTGCTCGAGCTACCAGCATGACCGTTGCCGTAGCGACGCCAAAGGCAGGCATGTAGTTAAACTGGGTCAAGACTTCTCCGACTGCATTCCCAGCAACTGCCTCCGTTCCAAAAGAAACGACCAAGGCAATGATAACGACATCACCAGCCCGCATCATAAGCCGCTCTCCAGCTGCTGGCAAAGCTAAGGTCAATAGTTCCTTATCTAAACCAAAAGTCGGTTTCTCAAAAGGCAACTTTAATTGCGACCATAAAATCACAAGACCTACCAAGCGAGACAGAATAGTTCCCCAAGCAACACCAGCTATCCCCATATCCAGAACAAAAATAGCTAGACTGGAAAAGAGAATATTCAAAGCATTTGATAAGAGACTAACATAGAGAGGCAGACGTGGATTATGCGTTGCACGAATCAAGGCACCCAGACTGGTCATCAAGCCCAAAAGAACAATCGATCCGCCTACCAAAGATAGATACAGTCCACCACTCTCAGCTACAGCCCTCTCCGTTCCCAATAGTCCTATCATCTCTTTTCCAGCGAAGATGGACAAAGATCCTAAAAGGAAACTTACTAGTAGGGTAATCTTCAAGGCTTCAGTCACATGATAGGCTAGCTTAGACTGATCCTTCTGCCCTAAACTTTTTGAAATAACACTGGAAATAGCAGCTCCCAGAGCGATGAAAATCGCCTGGTAAATGGTGATGATATTACCAGCGACTGATACACCCGAAATGGCTATCAAGCCCAAATGGGCTACCAAGTAACTGTCCACCATTCCCATGAGCATCTGCAAAAAGTTTTCGCCCATAGCTGGCAAAGCAATATTAAGAATGTCTTTATTTTTCTTAAACAATCCTTCCTCCTGATGAAAAGAAACTCAGTTGGTTTCCCAACCGAGTTTACTCCTTCCGTCTTAAAGTCCTAAATAAGCCTCAACCGCTGCTTGCATATCCGCAGCCGCCACAGTTGTCTTGTGACGAACTGGCGCTGTTTCAAGGCCATCAACTGCTGATGGCACAGCCACTCCTGAGATTTCATGCAATTGAGCCAAAGCTTCAAAGTCAGTTAAGCCTGCTTTTCCTGTTACTGCTTCAACTGCAACCACCGGGAACTTGTAAGGACTAGCTGTTGAAGCAATCACTGTCTTAGTAACATCGTCAGTAGCCACTTGGTATTTCTTATAAACTGCCGAGGCAACCGCCGTATGTGGATCCTCGATATAAGAATCTGACTCATAAACACGCTTGATTTCTGCCGCTGTTTCTTCCTCAGTCGCATATTCAGCTGCAAAGAGGTTAAGAATCTCTGCATCAAAGTCTGTCAACTCATATTGTCCTTGCTTGTTCAAGGCATTCATGAGTTCAGCTGTTTTAACCGCATCATTACCCAAAAGATGGAAAATCAAACGCTCCAAGTTTGAAGATACCAAGATATCCATAGATGGACTAGTTGTTACCTTAAACTCACGCTTCTTGTCGTAAACACGTGTCTTGAAGAAGTCTGTCAAAACATTGTTGTCATTTGAAGCACAGATCAATTTACCAACTGGTAGACCAATTTGCTTGGCATAAAAGGCAGCCAAGATATTTCCAAAGTTTCCTGTTGGTACTGTGAAGTTGACCTTTTCACCAGCCACAATCTCTCCAGTCTTAACCAACTGAGCATAGGCATAAACATAATAAACAATCTGTGGCACCAAACGACCGATATTCATAGAGTTAGCAGATGAAAATTGCAACTTGTTGGCCGCTAATCTTTCACGAAGAGCCACATCGTTAAACATATGTTTCACATTTGTTTGCGCATCGTCAAAGTTACCATCAATAGCGATAACATGAGTATTGTCACCAGTCTGCGTGGTCATTTGCAACTCTTGCACCTTGCTGACACCATCTTTTGGATAAAAGACGATAATCTCAGTACCAGGGACATCTGCAAATCCTGCCATAGCAGCTTTCCCCGTGTCGCCAGATGTCGCTGTCAAGATAACAATCTTATTCTCCAAACCATGTTTCTTAGCAGCAGTCGTCATAAAGTATGGCAAGATAGACAAGGCCATATCCTTAAAGGCAATCGTTGAACCATGGAAAAGTTCCAAATTGTATTGCCCATCTAATTTCACTAATGGTGCAATAGCTGGAGTATCAAATTTGCTATCGTAGGCATTGTTGATACAGTAGTCCAACTCTTCAGCTGTAAAGTCATCTAAAAATGCTGACAAAACTAACTTAGCAACTTCCTGATAGGAAGCATCTTTCAATTTTGCAAAATCCAAATCTACCTTTGGATAAATAAGTGGTGTAAACAAACCACCGTCCGTTGCCAAACCTTGCAAAATAGCTTGGCTAGCAGTTACTGTATTGTTGGCATCACGCGTTGATTGATAAACTAATGTCATTACTCTCTATCCTTTATCTATAGTCTCATCCATTATATCATGATTTTTCAGAAAATTCTCCTTTTATAAGAGAAATTATAGGCTCAATTCTTTCTTCAAAGGCTCTAAATAAATCATTTCTTGCTTATTTCTCATCACTAGCCCTTCCTCAGCTAGTAGGAGTAAGTCTTTGGAAAATTCAATAATCGCAGTTTCTTCCTGATCTGTAAGCTTTTTCTTAGAAAATTGTCGTCTTAAAAACTTATAATCACAACCAAATTTCTTAAAGAAAGGTGCTGTTTCTAAGTAAGCTACTAACTTATCTAAATTAACCAACAATCCCAAGTGAAAGGCGGCAGAAGCGAAAGTTCTCTCTAGAGGCTGAGTACACACACTACGAAACTCAACTGTTCCGCGAGTCGTTAAGTCTTGGTACTGATAACTACGATGTGTTTCAAAATCCTTCTCTTGAGGGTAAATAAGAATCACATCCCCATTAAGAGCATATGCTTGGATTTCAGGTGTAGTCAGGTACTTGCTTGCCTGAATAGGATAAAAATAATAGGTTTGTCCATCACGTTCCGCAGTAAAAATTGCAGAATGATCGAGATAGTCAAAAAAATCATCCTCATCTTTAAAGAGCCTAGAATTGACACCGACATTTTCTGGATAGATACCATGCATAGACTCTTCCCAGAAAATATCCCTTGCAATTTTCGTATCCCAATCCTCACCTGAAAACTCAGAATTGGCAAATAAATACGCCTTAGGCCCTTCAATTTGAGTAAAAGCATTAATCACCCGTAAGTAGTTAGATTTTGAAACATCAAGCTGAACCTGACTCCCACAGATAAAAGCACCATATTCAGGGAAATGATGCAACTCTGATTTAGTCACATTTCTACTCAAATTCAAATAGTCCATCAACATGCGATACCGTGGGTAAGCAACTGGACAATTCTCATTTTTATCCCAGTTAGGATGAATGCCACAGCCAACAATAGCATGATTTGATTCACTTAATTTTCTCTGAATTACATTCATATAATTATTAAAACGATTCTCTACCTCTTGAATCTCTTTAACCTTACCAAACGCAAATTCAATCGTAGTATAGGAAACTTCAAATAAAATAGCATCCTGACTTATCGGATCTACTAACTGGATAGGATTGCCAAAATCATCTACCTTTTCAACATCGAAATCCAAAGCAGAAACTAAATATCGGAATAATTCCTTGATAACTTCAACATCTGCAGTATTCCCTTCCAAGTTTACAACAGGATATTCCAGCTCAATCCCGACAAACAATTCAGGATTTTCTTTGATATTTTTCAAATACCGATGCTTTAATAAATCGATAGAACGAGACATACTTCCCTACACTTTCATAATAAATTTTAAATAACTATTATTATACCAAAAATAATACAAAAAGGAACGAAGATTTATCAACGTTCCTTAACTCTATACTATACCGGCGGCCGGGGTCGAACCGGCACGTCCTTGCGGACACTGGATTTTGAGTCCAGCGCGTCTGCCAATTCCGCCACGCCGGCAAATAGTAACTGGGGTAGCTGGATTCGAACCAACGCATGAGGGAGTCAAAGTCCCTTGCCTTACCGCTTGGCTATACCCCAATAATATAAAATAGGCGAGTGATGGGGATCGAACCCACGCATGCCAGAGCCACAATCTGGTGTGTTAACCACTTCACCACACCCGCCATAATTCTATTAACACGGGCAGTAGGAATTGAACCCACACTGAAGGTTTTGGAGACCTTAGTTCTACCTTTAAACTATGCCCGTAAAATGGAAGGGGAGGGATTCGAACCCCCGAACCCGAAGGAGCGGATTTACAGTCCGCCGCGTTTAGCCTCTTCGCTACCCTTCCAAAATATATAAATGGCGCGAGACGGAATCGAACCGCCGACACATGGAGCTTCAATCCATTGCTCTACCAACTGAGCTACCGAGCCTTATTGCGGGAGCAGGATTTGAACCTACGACCTTCGGGTTATGAGCCCGACGAGCTACCGAGCTGCTCCATCCCGCGTTAATAAAAAAGGAGGATGTGGGATTCGAACCCACGCACGCTTTTACACGCCTGACGGTTTTCAAGACCGTTCCCTTCAGCCGGACTTGGGTAATCCTCCAAAATAGTTTATACGGGAACAAGCCCGTGTCCTCTTAGTGAAAAGATAATATTTCAATCGCTAAGTAGTGGACTAAACACTATGGGCACGAGTGGACTCGAACCACCGACCTCACGCTTATCAGGCGTGCGCTCTAACCACCTGAGCTACGCGCCCAAGTTAAAAACTTGGTACAAAGAACAAAGTTCAAAGCGGGTGACGAGAATCGAACTCGCGACAACAGCTTGGAAGGCTGTAGTTTTACCACTAAACTACACCCGCTAAAATGGGAGTTAACGGGATCGAACCGCTGACCCTCTGCTTGTAAGGCAGATGCTCTCCCAGCTGAGCTAAACTCCCTAGAGCTAAGCGACTTCCATATCTCACAGGGGGCAACCCCCAACTACTTCCGG
>NZ_VFSI01000018.1:0-42711 GCF_006385825.1 Streptococcus sp. D2
TCTAAGCTATATCCTTGTTTTCTAAGTTCATAGATCTGAACTTTATCATCATAAGTTAATTTCATAATAAAAACACCCCAAAAGTTAGATTTTTTCTGTCTAACTTTTGGGGTGCAGTTCAACTTGAACCGTAATACTATGCGTTTTATTGTGAGAAAATTTATTTCATTTTCTCCTGAAATTGAGTTTTTACCCAGTCTCTAATGAGTTATTTCCAAGTGACCAGTTCGCTCCAAACGCTAACATTCGATATAGTAGAGGTTTCACCAGCTGGAACCCATTTGT
Source organism: Streptococcus sp. D2 (assembly GCF_006385825.1). GTDB lineage: Bacteria > Bacillota > Bacilli > Lactobacillales > Streptococcaceae > Streptococcus > Streptococcus shenyangsis. Next base: position 286 of record NZ_VFSI01000018.1, read on the forward strand.
TGGTGCCTAAGTATCTAACTTCTAGTTTACGAACGTTTACTGTGTAAGATGCTTTTAGTCTAATATAACCATAAGTGTAGGGTGGTACGTTATGGGAGACTGAGTGATTTAAACTAAGTCCAGCTCCAGACTCCGGAGCAGAAAAGCTAACACCTGCACCTACAGTCAGAGTAGCTCCAGCTTTTCCACCATAGGCAGTTGAACTTACAGGACCTGATGTGGTGCTTTTCTTGTAAGAGTGAGAGTATTTAGTTCTATAGTCTGCAACACCAGTTGCATTAGAACGAGTCTGATACGTAGATTTAGACTCTAAATAGGCGTCTCTAAGTTCAGTCGTATAAAATGACAATAACTCTCCTGTGTTGATATCTTTTACAATACGATTAGATACAATTTCATAATTTGTACCAGGATAGACATCAGCAAAAACCGTAGATGTTGTGACTAAGAATAATAGACTTGATAGTAGAGAGAAAAACAATAGTTTCAGTTTAATCATAACAAATTTACTTTCTTCATGAGTAAAAGATTATTTTTTCAATCCTTTGAAAGTTATAATGCAACCCGAAATAATACTGAGAGTTCCTACAGGTCTCCAATATAGTTGCCAAAAGAATAAATTTATTCTTTCTTTCAGTGTCGCATAGGGTTCGGCATAATAGGGGTTGATGTGAAATAATAAAAAACCAAAACATAAAACTATGATTCCAGTTAAGAATAAAATGTCCTTATTTACTTTCCTCATAAAACCTCCTTTTATTTTATTTAAAGCGCTTTCTATTATTAGTATACGTCAAAAAAAGAAAAAAAACAAGTCTATTTATTTATTTTTTTACATGGTATAATAGAATAGTTGGAGAGTTTTTATATAGCTTTAAAAGGCTGATATGAATACTTTGTATAATCTAATGATTCTTCAAAAAATTTCTTATTCAAACAAGAGCAAAGAGAAGGTGGGCTGCATATCAGAAGTTAGATGTATTTCTGTCTAACTTTTGAGGTGTAGTTCATTTTAAAACCACGAATCCTATGTGACTCGTGGTTCTTTTTTATAAACTAGTAGAGTGTTTTGGTTGTACTTTTTGCTCAGGGTCGATGTAGTTGATAGCATTATTGACAGCAGTTGGAGCTTCTCCGAGACCTGTCGCAATCAAGTCAATTTTTCCGTCATAGTAGCAACAGTCACCGATAGCATAGATACCTGCTTGGCTAGATTCCTGTTTGCTGTTGACAATAATCTTGTGACGGTTGAGGTCGAGCCCCCAGTTTTTAAGGTTACCAACAGAAGATTTGAAACCATAGTTGACAAAGAGGTGATCTAAGTCAATCGTTTCTGTTTCATCAGATTTTACTTTTGTGATTTCCAACTTGTCAAGCTTTTTTCCATCTCCAAGGAGTTGGCTAGGGACGAATGGTGTCTTGATGGTCACAGATGATTCTTGCAAAGCTTGCACACTGTGTTCCAAGGCACGGAAATTATCTCTGCGGTGAACAAGGGTAGTTGGCGCGATTTTTTCAAAAGCCAAAGCCCAATCCACAGCTGAGTCCCCCCCACCAAGAATCGTCACTTTCTTACCAGCATATTGCTGGATGTTGGAAACGTGGTAGTGGATATTTTCATAGTTCTCAACGCCTTCTAGTTCCAGAGGACGTGGTTTGAAGGCGCCGCCACCCATAGCAATGATAACTGTTTTAGACAGGTGACTCCCTTTAGAAGTTGTAATTACAAAGCCTTCTTCTTGTTTTTCAATCTCAATAACCGTTTCGTTGAGATGAATAGGGGTATCAAAGCCGTTTAGCTGTTCAATCAAGCGGTTGGTCAACTCTTCTCCAGTCAGGTTTGGGAAACCTGGAACGTCGAGGATTTCCTTTTCAGGATAGAGAATAGCAGGTTGTCCACCTAGTTGGGGAAGAGAGTCGATGATTTGGACCTTGGCTTGGCGTAGGTGGGCATAGAAGGCCGCAAAAAGACCAACTGGACCACCACCTACAATGGTAATATCATAGAGTTGAGACATGGTTTCTCCTTTGTTTTTTCTAGTCATACTCTTCGAAAATCTCTTCAAACCACGTCAGCGTCGCCTTACCGTAGCTATGGTTACTGATTTCGTCAGTTCTATCCACAACCTCAAAACATTGTTTTGAGCAACCTGCGGCTAGCTTCCTAGTTTGCTCTTTGATTTTCATTGAGTATCAGTTTATTTTATCATATTTTTTCCTTAATTTAAAATGAAGTAGGATAGGGGAAAAATGCCAGAAAAATGGTATAATAGACAGGAACGTGTTTGGACAGAGAGGAGACGGCAGATGAACTTTCAACAATTATCCAACCTGCAATATTGGACTAGCTTGTTTTCTAGTCCTTGGAGTATTGCCATCAATGTGTTTGATATTTTGATTGTGGCTTATGTTTTGTATCGTTTTACAAAAGCGATAGCTGGTACCAAGATTATGATTTTGGTGCGGGGGGTATTGATTTTTGTATTAGCCCAGGTTGTAGCTAATATCCTTGGTTTAACCACGATTTCTTGGTTGATTAATCAGATTATCACTTATGGAGTCATTGCTGTGGTTGTTATCTTCTCTCCAGAGATTCGGACTGGTTTGGAACGCTTGGGAAGGGCGACAGATTTCTTTTCTACTACTCAAATAAGTGCAGAAGAGCAAATGATTCGTTCCTTTGTCAAGTCAGTTGAATACATGAGTCCTCGTAAGATAGGTGCCCTGGTTGCCATTCAACGAGTTCGGACCTTGCAAGAATACATTGCGACAGGGATTCCTTTGGATGCCAATATTTCGGCTGAACTTCTCATCAATATTTTTATCCCTAACACTCCCCTACACGATGGTGCTGTGATTATCAGAGAAAACCGAATTGCGGTAACCTCTGCCTATCTGCCCTTGACAGAAAGTACAGGGATTTCCAAGGAATTTGGGACCAGACACCGGGCGGCTATCGGTTTATCAGAAGTGTCTGATGCCTTGACCTTCATCGTCTCAGAGGAAACAGGTGGTATTTCTATTACCTACAATGGGGTCTTCAAGCATGACTTGACGATTGAAGAATTTGAAGCAGAGCTACGAACAATTCTTTTGCCAGCTGTTGAGGAAAAAGCCAGTTTCAAGGACCGTTTGCTAGGAGGTTGGAAATATGAGAAAAAATAGTCTATATATCATTTCATCTCTCTTTTTTGCTTGTGTCTTATTCATTTATGCAACGTCTACCAACTTTCAAAATAGCAATACCGCAAGGCAGGTCAAATCAGAGACCTACACCAATACGATAGCAAATGTTCCTATCGATATTCACTATGATAATAGTCAATACTTTATTAGTGGTTTTGCTTCAGAAGTTTCAGTTGTGCTGACAGGTGCCAATCGTGTGACTTTGGCCAGCGAAATGCAGGAAAGTACTCGTAAGTTTAAAGTTACTGCTGATTTGACGGATGCCAGTGTTGGAACGATTGAAGTTCCCTTGAATATTGAAAATCTTCCAAGTGGATTGACCGCTGTGGCAACGCCTCAAAAGATCACAGTGAAAGTTGGGAAGAAGGTTAAGCGAGATGAGATGATTGTTGTTCCGCAAGTTGACCAAAGCCAGATTGATCCCAAGTTACAAATTGATAGTGTAACTGTGTCAAATGAACGAGTTTCTGTCACAACTGACCAAGAAACATTAGCTAAGATTGACAAAGTTATTGCGCTTTTACCAACTAGCGAACGCATAACAGGTAATTACAGTGGTTCAGTACCTTTGCAGGCAATCGACCGCAATGGGGTTGTCTTACCGGCAGTTATCACTCCGTTTGACACAACAATGAAGGTGACTACAAAACCTGTGACACCAAGTTCAAGCACATCAAATTCAACTACAAGCAGTTCGTCGGAGACATCTTCGTCAACGAAAGCAACTAGTTCAAAAACGAATTAAAAAATAGGAAAAGGATTTTATAAAAATGGGTAAATATTTTGGGACTGATGGAGTCCGTGGAGAAGCTAATGTAGAACTAACACCAGAATTGGCCTTTAAACTAGGACGTTTTGGAGGCTATGTTCTTAGTCAACATGAAACGGAAGCACCGAAAGTCTTTGTAGGACGTGACACACGAATTTCAGGAGAAATGCTAGAATCTGCCTTGGTAGCTGGTCTCCTTTCAGTTGGTATTCACGTATACAAACTAGGCGTTCTGGCAACGCCAGCAGTAGCTTACTTGGTTAAAACTGAAGGAGCAAGTGCAGGTGTCATGATTTCTGCTAGCCACAATCCAGCCCTTGATAATGGAATCAAGTTCTTTGGTGGGGATGGCTTCAAACTAGATGACGAAAAAGAAGCAGAAATTGAAGCCTTGCTAGATGCTGCGGAAGACATTCTTCCTCGTCCAAGTGCAGAAGGTCTAGGTACTGTAGTTGATTATCCAGAAGGCTTGCGTAAGTATGAAGGCTATCTTGTTTCAACTGGAACTCCTCTTGAAGGAATGAAGGTTGCCTTGGACACAGCAAACGGTGCAGCGTCTACAAGTGCCCGTCAAATCTTTGCAGACCTTGGAGCTCAATTGACTATTATCGGGGAAACACCAGACGGTCTTAACATCAACCTTAATGTTGGTTCAACCCACCCAGAATCCCTTCAAGAAGTGGTCAAAGAAAGCGGGTCAGCTATCGGTCTGGCCTTTGATGGAGACAGTGACCGCTTGATTGCTGTTGATGAGAATGGCGATATCGTTGATGGTGACAAGATTATGTACATCATCGGAAAATATCTTTCTGAAAAAGGACAATTGGCCCAAAATACAATCGTGACAACTGTTATGTCTAACCTTGGTTTCCACAAGGCCTTGGACCGTGAAGGTATTAACAAGGCAGTCACTGCAGTCGGTGACCGCTACGTTGTTGAAGAAATGAGAAAATCAGGCTACAACCTTGGCGGAGAACAGTCTGGGCACGTGATTTTGATGGATTACAATACCACAGGTGATGGCCAATTATCAGCTGTCCAATTGACGAAAATCATGAAAGAAACTGGTAAGAGCTTGTCAGAGCTGGCCGCAGAAGTAACCATCTATCCACAAAAATTAGTCAATATCCGAGTGGAAAATGCCATGGAAGTGCCAGCTATCAAGGCCATCATTGAGAAGATGGAAGAAGAAATGGCAGGAAATGGCCGTATCCTTGTTCGCCCAAGTGGAACAGAGCCCCTCTTACGTGTTATGGCAGAAGCGCCTACAACAGAAGAAGTGGACTACTATGTTGATACCATCGCTGATGTAGTTCGAGCTGAAATTGGGATTGACTAAATCCTAGAAAACTAGATGAAAATAAAAAATTATGGTACAATAGCTTATAATATTGTAGCTAAGGGAGAGAGACATGAATCTTAAACGTGAACAAGAATTTGTTAGTCAGTATCATTTTGATGCGCGTAATTTTGAATGGGAAAATGAGAATGGAGCTCCTGAAACCAAGGTGGATGTAAACTTCCAATTGCTCCAACATGACCAAGACAATCAAGTGACTTCCTTAATTGTTGTCTTGAGTTTTATGATTGTATTTGATAAGTTTGTCATTAGTGGAACCATTTCACAGGTGAACCATATCGATGGTCGTATTGTCAATGAACCAAGTGAATTGAGCCAAGAAGAAGTGGAAACTTTGGCTCGTCCATGTTTGAATATGCTCAATCGTTTGACTTATGAAGTGACTGAAATTGCATTAGACTTACCAGGAATCAATTTGGAGTTCTAATATGAAACTAGCTGTTATTACAGATTCCTCTGCCTTTCTCAGTACAGAGACCTTGCAAAGAGAAGATTTGTTTGTCTTGGATATTCCTGTCAATATTGATGGTGAGGAGTATGTTGAAGGCATCAATCTGACTGCTGAGGAATTTTATCAAAAAATGGCTCAGGCTTCTGAATTGCCTAAGACCAGTCAACCAAGCATTGCCAAGTTAGATGAAATCTTAACTTCGCTCAAAGAACAAGGCTATACCCATGCCTTGGGGCTTTTCCTATCTTCTGGAATTTCAGGTTTTTACCAAAATATCCAGTATATGGTGGATGATTATGAGGGCTTGACCATTGCTTTCCCAGACACTTTGATTACAAGTGCTCCGCTGGGTATTATGGTTGAAAGTGTCTTTAACTGGCGAGACCAGGGCGATGATTTTGCCATTATTCAGGATAAGCTAGCCATTCAAATCAGCCGTACGTCAGCTTTTATCATGGTAGATGATTTGGACCACTTGGTGAAAGGTGGACGTCTTTCAAATGGGGCTGCGATTTTGGGCAATCTGCTAAGCATTAAGCCAATCCTTTATTTTAACGATCAAGGTGTGATTGAAGTTTACGAAAAAGTTCGTACTGAAAAGAAAGCAACCAAGCGCTTAATTGAAATCATTAAGGAAACAACAGCTTCAGGCCAATATCGGGTCATTGTCATTCATGGAAATGCTCCTGAAAAGGCTGAAGAATTGCGTCAACACTTGCTTGAATCTGGAGTGGGTACGGATATTTCACTAGCTACATTTGGTAGTGTCATTGGAACTCACCTAGGAGCAGGAAGTATTGCTCTGGGTTATATTCCAGTGATTTAGTTGGCACTTTTAGACTAGTTAAGAAGTTAGCAGTTGAACACGCCTGGAACCCCGTGTGAAAAAGATAGTTCTTCCAAGGAGTAGACGCTCCTTGATCAGAACTCCTATTTTCACTTTGTGTTCCTACAGGCTTTGTATCTTAGACAGGAGTAGAGATGAGTATTCGAGTAATTATTGCTGGTTTTAAGGGAAAGATGGGCCAAGCTGCTTGTCAGATGGTCTTGGATGATTCAGACTTGGACTTGGTAGCAGTTTTGGATCCCTTTGAGTCTGAATCAGAATGGCAAGGAATTCCTGTTTTCAAGGATAAGGCTGATTTAGCAGGCTTTGAAGCGGATGTCTGGGTAGATTTTACTACTCCAACTGTTGCCTATGAAAATACACGCTTTGCTCTTGAAAATGGCTTTGCTCCAGTAGTTGGAACGACTGGTTTCACAAGTGAAGAAATTGCAGAACTAAAAGCATTTTCCCGTACCCAAGATTTGGGTGGTTTGATTGCCCCTAACTTTGCCTTGGGTGCTGTCTTGCTTATGCAATTTGCTACGCAGGCTGCCAAATATTTCCCAAATGTGGAGATTATCGAGCTCCATCATGACAAGAAAAAGGATGCTCCGAGTGGAACAGCTATTAAAACAGCTGAGTTGATGGCAGAAGTTCGTGAATCAATCCAGCAAGGTGCGCCTGATGAGGAAGAATTGATTGCAGGTGCCCGTGGTGCTGATTTTGATGGCATGCGCATCCACTCAGTTCGTTTGCCAGGCTTAGTAGCCCATCAGGAAGTCATCTTTGGCAATCAGGGAGAAGGATTGACCCTCCGTCATGACTCCTATGATCGCAGCTCCTTCATGACAGGAGTGAATTTGGGAATTAAAGAAGTTGTCAAGCGTCATGAGCTTGTCTATGGATTAGAACACTTATTATGAGATTAACGAAAATGCCTTCTGAATTTCAGAAGGCTTTACCAGTATTAGAAAAAATTAAAGAAGCAGGCTTTGATGCTTATTTTGTTGGAGGCTCTGTTCGAGATGCCCTTCTCAATCGTCCCATCCACGATGTGGATATAGCGACGTCTTCTTATCCTGAAGAGACCAAGCAGATTTTCCCACGAACAGCCGATATCGGAATTGAACATGGAACTGTCTTGGTCTTATATGGAGACGAGGAGTATGAGGTGACTACTTTTCGGACAGAGGATGTCTATGTGGACTATCGTAGGCCTAGTGCGGTTTCCTTTGTGCGTTCGCTAGAAGAAGACCTCAAGCGTCGTGATTTTACAGTCAACGCCTTTGCCTTGGACGAGACAGGGGAAATCGTTGACTTGTTTCATGGTTTAGAGGATTTGGAAAATCAAGTTTTGCGAGCAGTTGGAGTGGCTAGTGAACGTTTCAACGAAGATGCTTTGCGGATTATGCGTGGTTTCCGTTTTCAGGCCAGTCTTGGCTTTGAACTTGAGCCAGAAACATTTAAAGCTATGAAGATCTTGACGCCGCTTTTGGAGAAAATTTCTGTAGAGCGTACCTTCGTCGAGTTTGATAAACTCTTGCTGGCTCCGTTTTGGAGAAGGGGTTTGTCTTCCATGGTTGAGAGTCAAGCTTATGACTATCTCCCTGATATGGCATCTAGCCAAGATAAGCTCAACAGATTGTTTGATTTGGAGAATGATTTCACTTTTGAATCCTCTGAACAAGCTTGGGCGGCTCTACTGTGGGCTCTGGAGATTAAAGATGCACAGCCATTTTTGAAGGCTTGGAAGACCTCTCGTCAATTTGCCAAGCAGGTACAGGATTTACTGACTATTTTGGCTCTGCGTGAAAAGGGAGAATTGAGCAAGCGCGATTGTTACCGCTTTGACTTGGATTTACTTTTACAGGCTGAAAATCTTCGTCAGGCTCAAGGAAAAGAAGTCAACCCACAAGCTATCACAGAAACTTACCAGAGTTTGACAATTCATGATAAGAAAGAAATCCAAATCAACGGTGGTATTTTAATCAAGGAATATGGTTATCATCCGGGCCCAGACTTGGGAGAGATTTTAACAGATATTGAATATGCTATTGTCGATGGAGAATTGGAAAATGACCGTCAAGCCATCCATGCTTATCTGAGGGAGAAAAAATGAGTGATTTTATCGTTGAAAAACTAAGTAAATCCGTCGGTGACAAGACCGTTTTTAAGGATATTTCCTTTATCATCCATGATCTAGACAGAATTGGTTTGATTGGTGTCAATGGGACTGGCAAGACCACCCTTTTAGATGTTCTTTCCGGTGTTTCTGGCTTTGATGGGGATGTTAGTCCTTTTTCAGCTAAGAATGATTACCAGATTGGTTACTTGACTCAGGATCCTGATTTTGATGATAGCAAGACTGTCTTGGATACGGTTCTATCTAGTGACCTCAAGGAAATCCAGCTCATTCGTGAGTATGAGTTGATCATGCTCAACTACAGTGAAGACAAACAGGCTCGTTTGGAACGTGTCATGGCTGAGATGGATTCTCTTCAAGCTTGGGAAATTGAGAGTCAGGTCAAGACCGTTCTCAGCAAGCTAGGTATTCAGGACTTATCTATTCCTGTTGGGGAATTGTCAGGTGGTCTGAGAAGACGGGTCCAGTTGGCGCAAGTTTTACTTGGCAACCACGACCTCTTGCTTTTGGATGAGCCGACTAACCATCTGGACATTGCGACTATTGAGTGGCTGACCCTCTTTTTGAAAAATTCTAAGAAAACCGTCCTTTTTATCACCCATGATCGTTATTTCCTAGACGCTTTATCAACACGTATTTTCGAGTTGGACCGAGCGGGCTTGACAGAATACCAAGGAAATTACCAGGACTATGTTCGCCTTAAGGCAGAACAGGATGAGCGCGATGCGGCTCTTCTCCACAAAAAGGAACAACTTTATAAGCAAGAATTGGCCTGGATGCGCAGGCAACCGCAGGCGCGTGCGACCAAGCAGCAGGCTCGTATCAATCGTTTCCATGACTTGAAGAAAGAGGTTTCAGGCAGTAGTGCTGAGACAGACTTGACTATGAACTTTGAAACCAGTCGTATTGGGAAGAAAGTCATCGAGTTTCAGGATGTTTCCTTTGCCTATGAAAACAAGCCTATTTTGCAAGATTTTAATCTCTTGGTGCAGGCTAAAGATCGTATTGGAATTGTTGGGGACAACGGTGTTGGGAAATCAACTCTCCTTAACTTGATTGCAGGAAGTCTTGAGCCGACAGCAGGTCAAGTTGTGATAGGGGAAACTGTTCGCATCGCCTATTTCTCTCAGCAAATTGAGGGTCTGGATGAAAGCAAGCGAGTGATCAATTACTTGCAGGAAGTGGCAGAAGAGGTCAAGACCAGCGGTGGTTCTACGACTTCTATTGCAGAATTACTGGAGCAGTTTCTTTTCCCACGTTCGACGCATGGAACCTTGATTGAGAAGTTGTCTGGCGGCGAGAAAAAACGTCTTTATCTCCTCAAATTGCTCTTGGAAAAACCAAATGTTCTTCTCTTGGACGAGCCAACCAATGATCTGGATATTGCAACCTTGACAGTTTTGGAGAATTTCTTGCAAGGCTTTGCTGGTCCAGTTTTGACTGTTAGTCACGACCGCTATTTCTTGGATAAGGTAGCGACCAAGATTCTGGCTTTTGAAGATGGCAAGATTCGTCCTTTCTTTGGTCATTACACAGACTATCTTGATGAAAAAGCCTTTGAAACAGAGATGGTCAATCAAGTTCAAAAGGCTGAAAAGGAGAAGGTCGTCAAGGTCAGAGAAGACAAGAAACGCATGACCTATCAAGAAAAGCAGGAGTGGGCAAGCATTGAAGGCGATATTGAAGCCTTGGAAAACCGTATCGCTGCTATTGAAGAGGAGATGCAGGCCAACGGCTCTGACTTTGGTAAGCTGGCTACTCTCCAAAAAGAACTGGATGAGAAAAACGAAGCACTCCTTGAAAAATACGAACGCTATGAATATTTAAGTGAGTTTGATAGCTAGAAGAATGGAAAAATCCCGTCTCATGGACAGGATTTCTCTATTCTTTTTTGGTTTCTTGATGAAAGATATTTTGCCAGGTTTCGTGGCGACGCCAGATACTGGTATGGACGATACCATCTAACTCATAGCAGATGAGTTTGGTCTTTTGACTGATGGAAGTGATCTGGATATCCTTGATAGCTGAATTTAACTCTTTTTCGGCTTTATAGGCCTCTTTATTCATCTGTTCTCCATCTTGACGAATATAGACAAAATCATCAGCCAAGAGTTCTTCCAGTTGATTTCCTTGGTCAATCAATTGTTCGCGCATAAGCAATTTTTTGTAGACATTGTCTAAAATCTCATCCTCAGGTATAGGTGCTGGCTCGATATGGACATCGGTATCGAAGATGCCAAAACGTTCCTCCAGCATAGACTCGACTTGATCCGCGATTTCATGACTCTCATAAACAGACAAGTCAGGATTCATCTCCAACGTAATATCCAGGTAGATGTTGCTACCGTAGGTGCGACCTCTTTGCGATTTGACCTTGCTGATTTTAGGAATTTCCATAATGGCTTTTTGATATTCCTCAAGCAGACGGTCATCAAAACCATCTGAAAGGCTAAAGGAAGACTCGATGAAGATATCATAGGCAGTTTTCAAGATAAAGAAAGTGATGATGATAGCAACCAATTTATCCACAATGGGATAATTGAAACTGCTAGCCAGGATGGCAATGGTGGTACCAAGTGAGGTAAGAGCGTCAGAAAGATTGTCTTTGGCAGCAGCCTTCAGTGCCTTGGAGTTAGATTTCTTACTGAGGCGAGTATTGTAGAGATAGACCAGAAACATTATCGCTGCAGAAATGATTCCTAGAGTTGCACCCAGAGGATCAATGACCGTTTCTTCCCGGCTGAGAATCTTTTGAATGGTGTCCCTCAGCACATCAAAGCCAACATAAAACATGATGATGGAAGTGATCAAGCTAGCCAAATCTTCAATCTTCCAGTGGCCAAAACGGTGGTCTCGGTCAGCAGGCTGGCGCGCCATTCGAATACCAATCAAGAGGGCCACATTTCCAATGATGTCCGACACGTTGTTGAAACCATCGGCCACCAAACTGGATGAATGAAGGAGGTGACCAGTTGCCAATTTGGCTGCAGATAAGAGCAGGTAGGTCGAAATGCTGATAATGGCCCCACGCTCAGCTAACTTGAGATTTGAAATAGATTGCTTCATTCAACTTCCTTTCTAGTCACATAGCATTTTACCATTATACTGGTTTTCAAGGGAAAATTCAAATAAGGTAGTTTTTACTCTTTTAAAACTTCCCAAAATTTGGTATAATAGTACTACTAAAGGGAGTAGCTGGCAGAAACCTGTGATAGTGTCGTCATTCCGAATTTTATACTGAAAAGTATGTTTTCCGGCCCTATCTTAAACAGCGAGACTTGTTATGATTAACAGGTCTCTTTTTGTTTGTCGTGAAAAGATACGATGGGAAAAAGAGAGCCTGTTTTGCACACAATGTCAAGGAGGAGACACATGTCAAAAGAACAAAAACGCCAAGCGTTTTATACTCAAAGTCCTGAAGAGGTCTTGAAGGCTGTGGATGCGACCGAGCAAGGTTTGTCATCAAGTGAGGCGGAAAAACGCCTTGCTGAATTTGGCCACAATGAACTCGAAGAAGGAGACAAACGATCAATACTGGTCAAATTCATCGAGCAATTTAAGGATTTGATGATTATCATCCTAGTTGCGGCAGCAATCTTATCAGTCGTGACTTCTGGAGGGGAAGATATCGCTGATGCCATTATCATCCTAGCTGTGGTTATCATCAACGCTGCCTTTGGTGTTTACCAAGAAGGGAAAGCCGAAGAAGCGATCGAAGCCCTCAAATCCATGTCTAGTCCAGCTGCCCGCGTTCTTCGTGATGGCCACATGGCTGAGATTGACTCTAAAGAATTGGTACCTGGAGATATCGTTGCCCTTGAAGCAGGTGACGTGGTGCCAGCGGACCTACGTTTGCTAGAAGCCAACTCTCTTAAAATTGAAGAAGCTGCTTTGACAGGTGAGTCTGTGCCAGTCGAAAAAGACTTGTCAGTCGAGCTTGCGACAGATGCTGGTATTGGTGACCGTGTCAACATGGCCTTCCAAAACTCTAACGTAACCTATGGTCGTGGGATGGGTGTTGTTGTCAATACAGGTATGTACACTGAAGTTGGTCACATCGCTGGTATGCTTCAAGATGCGGATGAGACAGATACACCACTCAAACAAAACTTGAACAATCTTTCTAAGGTCTTGACCTATGCTATCTTGGTTATTGCCCTTGTTACTTTTGTAGTTGGAGTTTTCATTCAAGGAAAAAATCCACTTGGTGAGTTGATGACCTCTGTTGCGCTTGCCGTTGCAGCCATTCCAGAAGGGCTCCCGGCTATCGTAACGATCGTTCTTGCCCTTGGTACGCAAGTCTTAGCTAAACGTAACTCTATCGTTCGTAAATTGCCAGCAGTAGAAACACTTGGTTCAACTGAGATCATCGCTTCTGACAAGACTGGTACGCTGACTATGAACAAGATGACCGTCGAAAAAGTCTTCTACGATGCAGTTCTACATGACTCAGCTGATGACATTGAACTAGGTCTTGAAATGCCCCTTCTTCGTTCAGTTGTCTTGGCAAACGATACTAAAATCGATGTGGAAGGCAACTTGATTGGTGACCCAACAGAAACAGCCTTCATCCAATATGCCTTGGACAAGGGCTACGATGTCAAAGGATTTTTAGACAAATATCCTCGTGTAGCTGAGTTGCCATTTGACTCTGACCGTAAGCTCATGTCAACAGTTCACCCATTGCTAGATGGTCGTTTCCTTGTGGCAGTCAAAGGTGCGCCAGACCAACTTTTGAAACGTTGTGTTCTTCGTGATAAGGCTGGAGATATTGCTCCGATTGATGAGAAGGTTACAAACCTCATTCATACAAACAACTCTGAAATGGCCCACCAAGCCTTGCGTGTCCTTGCAGGTGCGTATAAGATTATCGATAGCATTCCAGAAAATCTCACTTCTGAAGAACTTGAAAATGATTTAATCTTTACTGGTTTGATTGGGATGATTGACCCTGAACGTCCTGAAGCTGCTGAGGCTGTTCGTGTGGCGAAGGAAGCGGGAATTCGTCCAATCATGATTACGGGTGACCATCAAGATACTGCAGAAGCTATTGCCAAACGTTTGGGAATCATCGATGCAAATGATACAGAAGGCCACGTTTTAACTGGTGCTGAACTCAATGAACTGTCAGATGAAGACTTTGAAAAAGTTGTTGGCCAGTATTCTGTTTATGCCCGTGTGTCTCCAGAGCACAAGGTTCGTATCGTTAAGGCCTGGCAAAAACAAGGTAAGGTCGTTGCCATGACAGGTGATGGTGTCAATGATGCGCCAGCTCTGAAAACAGCCGATATCGGTATCGGTATGGGAATCACTGGTACAGAGGTTTCTAAGGGGGCTTCTGACATGATTCTTGCAGATGATAACTTTGCGACTATCATTGTTGCAGTTGAAGAAGGACGTAAGGTCTTCTCAAACATTCAAAAGACCATTCAATACCTGCTTTCTGCCAATACTGCTGAAGTATTGACCATCTTCCTATCAACCTTGTTTGGTTGGGATGTCTTGCAGCCAGTTCATCTCTTGTGGATCAACTTGGTAACCGATACTTTCCCAGCTATCGCTCTAGGTGTTGAACCTGCTGAGCCTGGTGTCATGAATCATAAACCACGTGGACGCAAGGCAAGCTTCTTCTCAGGTGGTGTTTTCAGTTCTATCATCTATCAAGGTGTACTCCAAGCAGCTATTGTTATGAGTGTTTATGGTCTTGCGATTGCTTACCCAGTTCATGTGGGTGACAATCATGCCATTCATGCAGATGCCCTTACTATGGCTTTTGCAACCCTTGGTTTGATTCAGCTCTTCCATGCCTACAATGTGAAATCTGTCTACCAATCCATCTTGACAGTCGGCCCATTTAAATCTAAGACCTTTAACTGGTCTATCTTGGTATCCTTCATTCTTCTCATGGCAACTATCGTCGTAGAACCGCTTGAAGGAATCTTCCACGTAACCAAACTAGACTTGTCACAATGGGGAATCGTTATGGGCGGAAGCTTCTCAATGATTATTATTGTCGAAATTGTTAAGTTTATTCAACGCAAACTAGGTTTTGACAAGAATGCGATTTAAGGGAGGTTTCTGATGTCAGCTTATCAATTACCGACCGTATGGCAGGATGAAGCTAGTAATCAAGGAGCCTTTACGGGACTAAACAGACCAACAGCAGGTGCCCGTTTCGAACAAGACTTACCAAAAGGAGAACGACCTTTTCAGCTTTATTCACTGGGAACACCAAATGGTGTGAAGGTCACTATCTTATTGGAAGAATTACTAGAAGCTGGTTTTGAGCAAGCGGCTTACGACTTGTATAAGATTGCTATCATGGATGGGGATCAATTCGGTTCAGACTTCGTAAAGCTCAATCCAAATTCCAAGATTCCAGCCTTGCTGGACCAGTCAGGTACTGAAGAAGTAAGAGTCTTTGAGTCTGCTCATATTCTCCTTTATCTTGCTGAGAAATTTGGAGCCTTTTTACCAAGCAATCCTGTGGAAAAGGTAGAAGTTTTGAATTGGCTATTCTGGCAAGCAGGTGCTGCACCTTTTCTAGGTGGGGGATTTGGACATTTCTTTAATTATGCCCCTGAAAAATTGGAATATCCAATTAATCGCTTTACGATGGAAGTGAAACGCCAGTTGGATTTATTGGATAAGGAATTGGCTAAGAAACCTTATATTGCAGGCAATGACTATACGATTGCAGATATTGCTATCTGGTCTTGGTATGGACAGTTAGTTCAAGGAAACCTTTATCAAGGTTCTGCAAAATTTTTAGATGCCTCAAGTTATCAGAATCTAGTAAACTGGGCAGAAAAAATTGCCAACCGTCCAGCTGTTAAGCGTGGTATGGAAGTAACTTACAAAGAAATTAAATAGCGAAAAAGTCATCTTCGGATGGCTTTTTGCTACAGTTGAGGGAAAGGGCTTGCAGTTATCGGCTTTTGTGCTATAATTGCTATAATATAGTAAACATCAAGAGGAGTGTGAGGAAGTGGAAAAGAAAATTGTGAAGGATATCTTATTTTTATCTCAGGTATCTCAGCCGGCAAGTCAGGAAGATCTGTATCTTGCCAGAGATTTGCAGGATACACTCTTAGCAAATCGTGAGACCTGTGTTGGTCTGGCTGCCAATATGATTGGGGTGCAGAAGCGCGTGATTATCTTTAATCTTGGCTTGGTTCCCGTGGTCATGTTTAATCCAGTTCTCCTGTCCTTTGAAGAACCTTATGAGACAGAAGAAGGCTGTTTGTCCTTGGTAGGTGTGAGACCAACTAAGCGTTATGAAACTATAAGGATTTCCTATCGTGACAGCAAGTGGCAGGAACAGACTATTACCTTGACAGGCTTCCCAGCTCAGATTTGCCAGCATGAACTAGATCACTTGGAAGGACGAATCATTTAGGAGGAAAGCAAATGAAACGAATAGTCTTTGAATTTATTTTTATCGCAACGACCTGGTATATCTTTTTACCGCCTCTTAACCTGACCAGCTGGGAATTTCTCTTTTTTCTCTGTGGGCATTTGCTGCTTGTGGCAATCTTATTTGGCTTTGGCAAGGGAATCAATCTGGTCAAAACAGTCCATGTGCGCCACGGCAAGGCGGAAGCTGCCTTAAATCTTGAAGGTTTCAAAATCAATCGGTTAGGTAAAGTTCTTTTTGCTTCTATTGGAGGGATTCTTCTCTTGGCAGCTTTGGTTTCCTTGGTAACTTCCAGCATTTTTCAGGCTAAAAATTATGCCAATGTAGTCACGGTTACGGAAAAAGACTTTACTGAATTTCCTAAGACTGACACCAGTAAGGTTCCTATTCTAGATAGAAGTACTGCTGAAAAAATTGGTGACCGCTACTTGGGTTCCCTAACAGATAAGGTGTCGCAGTACGTAGCGGCAGACACCTATACCCAATTGACGATTGATGGGAAACCTTATCGAGTTACGCCACTAGAATATGCAGATCCTATCAAGTGGTTTAATAATCAGGCCAAGGGAATCGGCGAGTATATCAAGGTGGACATGGTAACTGGAAATGCGAATTTGGTGGACTTGAAGACACCAATCAAATATTCAGACTCGGAGTATTTTAATCGTGATGTCAAGCGTCACCTGCGCTTTAAGTACCCAACCAAAATCTTCAAGACTCCATCTTTCGAGGTGGACGATGAGGGTAATCCTTTCTATGTAGCAACGGTTTACCAAAAGCAATTTGGACTTGCGGTTCCCCGTCCTGTTTCAGTCATTATCTTGGATGCCACAAATGGAGATACCAAGGAATACAGTTTGGCAGATGTTCCAGAATGGGTGGACAGGGTTTATCCAGCTGAGGAAACCATTGAGCAAATCAACTACAACGGCAAGTACAAGGATGGTTTCTGGAATGCCATGATTTCCAAGAAAAATGTGACCCAGACTACCAAGGGCTATAATTACTTGTCTATCGGTAATGACATCTACCTATACACAGGTGTGACGTCGGCCAATGCGGATGAAAGTAATCTTGGTTTCATCCTTGAAAATATGCGAACAGGAGAAATCACGAAGTATAGCTTGGCTTCCGCGACCGAAGAATCAGCCCGTGAATCAGCCGAAGGTGCTGTTCAGGAGAAATCCTACAAGGCGACCTTCCCAATCCTCATCAACCTCAATGACAAGCCTCTCTACATCATGGGCTTGAAGGACAATGCTGGTTTGGTCAAAGAGTATGCTTTGGTAGACGCAGTCGAGTACCAAAATGTTATCGTAGCCACGACAGTAGAAGAACTGCTCAGCAAGTACGCCAATAAAAACGACCTTGAAATTGATAATGAAACCACAGAAAGCATCAAGGGTGTGGTAGCAGACCTCAAATCAGCTGTTATCAAGGGCGACACCGTCTACTTCTTTAAAGTTGATGGCAAGATTTACAAGGTTAAGGCCTCAGTATCAGATGACCTTCCTTACCTTGAAAATGGTAAAACCTTCGAAGGTCAAGTAGGAAAAGATAATTATCTTAAGACCTTTAAAGTGCAGTAATACTCTTTGAAAATTTCTTCAAACCACGTCAACGTCGCCTTGCCGTACTCAAGTACAGTCTGCGGCTAGTTTGCTCTTTGATTTTCATTGAGTATAAAAAAGATTTATTTAAGAAATATATGTGATAATAAGGTAAATTAAGTCTAATGGAGGACAAAGAAATGGGTTTTTATGTGATGCTTGCTTCAATGCTACTCGGACTGCTCGCTTTGAAGATAGGTTTTTCTCAGTTCAAGGAGAAAAAAGATAAATTCTTATCTATCTTAACAAGCTTAGCTGGCACAGCCCTTGTTCTCGTGGCTATCTGGTTAGGATGGCCCAAATAAACAGAGGAACCTCGGTCAAACCGAGGTTTTTCAGATGAATTTCTTGGTAGTAGCTAAAAAATATGCTACACTATCAATATGAAAATTTTAATCCCAACAGCAAAAGAAATGAACTCAGATTTGCCAAGTATCGAAGCAACTTCTTTAAAACCAGAAAGCCAGGCCGTGCTGGATGCCTTGGCCCTCTATTCTGCTAGTCAATTGGAGAGTTTTTACAAGGTATCAGCTGAGAAGGCAGTGGAAGAATTTCAACATATCCAAGCTTTAAAAAAACAAACTGCTCAACACTACCCAGCCTTGAAACTTTTTGATGGGCTTATGTACCGTCACATCAAGCGAGATAAGTTGACCGAGGCAGAACAAGTCTATCTTGAAAATCATGTCTTCATTACCTCGGCTTTGTACGGTGTCGTTCCAGCCTTGTCACCCATGTCCCCTCACCGTTTGGACTTTTTGATGAAGTTAAAAGTCGCTGGTAAGACTTTGAAGAGCCATTGGAAGGTAGCCTACGATGAAGCTGTGACGCAGGAAGAAGTAATTTTCTCCCTCTTGTCGTCCGAGTTTGAGACTGTATTTTCTAAGGAAATTAGAGAAAAAATGGTGACCTTCAAATTCATGGAGGACAAGGATGGTCAGCTGAAGATTCATTCAACTATTTCGAAGAAAGCGCGTGGTGCCTTCCTAACAGCCCTGATAGAAAATCAAGTACAGACGGTGGAGGAAGCTCGTCTCTTAAGCTTTGCTGGATTTGTCTACCGAGAAGATTTATCCCAGCAACAGGAATTGGTTTTTGTTAAGGAAGTATGAAAGAGAACAATTCAAATTGAGGCTCAACTTCTTCGTTTTTAAAACGCATGAGGTTGGATAAAGAGTCTTTAAAATCAGAAAAATGCATATTATCAGATATTGAAAAAATTTGATGATATGTATTTTATTTTTCTAGAGTATTTTGGAGATTTTATACTTTAATTTTACTAGGATTGAAAGAAAAAATTAGTCATTTCCTATCTTTTCTATTGCTTTATTTCCTATCATTTGTTATATTAAAAGTGTAATTATTTTTTATTTAATGACGTAAGTGTTACACTTTTTAGACAGAAAGGAGTATTTTTTTAAACAGCAGATGTAAACGCTTACGTATATAGTGAAAGGATTTAGGACTTAATGGATAAAGGATTGTTTGAAAAACGTTGTAAATATAGTATTCGAAAATTTTCATTAGGGGTTGCTTCTGTCATGATTGGTGCAGCTTTCTTTGGAACTAGTACTGTCCTAGCAGATTCTGCACAAACAGGTTCAACAGCAAATATGCCTGCTGATTTGGCTGCAGCTCTTGCAAATGCTAAAGAGGACGGAGGGCATGATTTTGAAGCACCAAAAGCTGGTGAAGACCAAGGTTCTCCTGAAGTAACTGAAGGACCAAAGACTGAAGAAGAATTACTGGCAAAAGAAAAAGAAACTGCAACAAGCTCTTCAGCTTCAGATACTCTTCCTGATGAACTACGTGGAAAACTTGATAAGGCTGAAGAAAATGGCCACACTGCCTCAAAAGAAGAATTAGAAAAAGAGGATAAAAGCTTAGTTCCAGAAGATGTCGCTAAAACAAAAAATGGTGAATTAAACTATGGTGCGACTGTTGAAATTAAAAGCGCTGCGGGGATTGGCAGTGGTATCGTTATTGGGGAAAATCTAGTTTTATCTGTTTCTCATAACTTTATCAAAGATGTTCCAGATGGTAATAATCGTAAGGTAGCTGATAATGTTGAGAGTGATGGAGATGTCTATACAGTTTCTTACAAAGGAGCACCAGATGTCAAATTTAGTAAGAATGATGTAAAACACTGGGACCGTGAAGGCTTCCTCAAAGGCTATAAAAATGACTTGGCAATTGTTAAGCTTCGTACACCTCTTGCAAATGCTCCCGTTGAAGTGTCTGAGAAGCCTGCAACAACTAAGGTAGGAGATAAGGTCCATGTATTTGGATATCCAAAAGGAGAACTTGATCCGATTCTGAATACAAGGGTTGAGGACATTAACAATCACGGAGAAGGTGTTCGTGGAATTAGCTATCAAGGAAGTGAACCAGGTGCCAGTGGTGGTGGAATCTTCGATGAAAATGGGAAATTGATTGGTATCCACCAAAATGGTGTCTCTGGTAAACGTAGTGGAGGTATTCTCTTCTCACCTGCTCAGCTAGAGTGGATCCAAAACTATATCAAGGGTATTGAAACAAGGAAACCAGCTGGTCTAGATGCTCTCGATAAACAAGTGGAAAACAAGGAAGAAAAACCAAAAGAGGATAAACCTAAAGAAGAAAAACCAGCTGACAATAAGCCGGCAGAAAACAAACCAGCAGAAAATAAACCAGCTGAAACTAAACCGACTGAATCAAAAGAAGTCACTCCAGAATGGAAAACAGTTGAAAAGAAAGAACAACAGGGAACAGTAACTGTCCGTGAAGAAAAAGGAGTTCGTTACAACCAACTAGCTTCAACTGCTCAAAATGACAATGGTAAAAAACCAGCCTTGTTTGAAAAAGATGGTTTGACAGTAGATGCTAATGGGAATGCTACCGTTGATTTGACCTTTAAAGAAGAATCCGAGACAGGTAAGTCTCGCTTCGGTGTCTTCATGAAATTTAAAGACACAGATAACAACGTTTTTGTAGGATATGACCAAGGTGGATGGTTCTGGGAATACAAGACAAATGGTAGTGGACTTTGGTATCAAGGTGGACGAGTTGCAGCTCCAGTAAATGGATCTGAGAACCATTTGACGATCAGTCTAAAATCAGATGGACAGCTCAATGCAACTAACAATGATGTGAAACTTTTTGACACAGTGACCTTGCCATCTGCAGTAAATGATAAACTAAAAGATGAGAAGAAAATCGTTCTTAAAGCTGGAACCTATAACAGTAGCGAACGAACAATTGTCAATGTCAAAACTGACAACCAAGAAGGAGTTAAAAGCGATCAAGAATCGACTAAAAAAGAAAAGGGCGATACAGTAGATGATAGCAATGTAAAATACGACACTATTCAATCTACAGTATTGAAAGCAGTTATCGACCAAGCCTTCCCACGTGTTAAAGAATATGTTCTAAATGGAAACAAGCTTCCAGGACAAGTTCAACCAATTAATCAAGTTGTGATCAACAAGCACGCTGTGACTCCTGAAGTTACCTATAAAAAGGTTAATGCAACGACTGCTGAGTATGACATGAAACTCCGTGATGAGAAAAATCTCATCAATGCAGATATGACCGTTCGTTTGCAAGTAGTGGACAACCAACTTCACTTTGATGTGACTAAGATTGTCAACCATAACCAAGTGACACCAGGACAAAAGATTGATGACGAACGTAAATTACTTTCTTCAATCAGCTTCCTAGGAAATGCCTTGGTATCTGTTTCAAGCGACCAAGCAGGAGCTAAGTTTGATGGGGCAACCATGTCAAACAATACTCATGTAAGTGGTGATGACCATATCGCAGTAACAAATCCAATGAAAGAATTAGCTAAAGGGTATATGTACGGATTTGTTTCAACAGACAAGCTTGCGGCAGGTGTATGGAGTAATTCGCAAAATAGCTATGGTGGTGGTTCTTACGACTGGACACGTTTGACAGCTTATAAGAATACGATTGGCAATGCCAACTACGTGGAAATTCATAGTTCTGAATGGCAATGGGAAAAAGCTCATAATGGTATTGTCTTCCCAGAATATACCAAAGAACTTCCAAGTGCTAAAGTTGTCATCACAGAAGATGCCAATGCTGACCATAAAGTAGATTGGCAAGATGGTGCGATTGCTTATCGTAGTATCATGAATAACCCTCAAGGTTGGGAAAAAGTTAAAGACATCACAGCTTATCGTATCGCTATGAACTTTGGTTCACAAGCGCAAAACCCATTCCTCATGACCTTGGATGGTATCAAGAAGATTAACCTTCATACAGATGGTCTTGGTCAAGGTGTACTTCTTAAGGGATACGGAAGTGAAGGACATGACTCTGGACACTTGAACTACGCGGATATCGGTAAACGTATTGGTGGTGTCGAAGACTTTAAGACTCTTATTGCGAAAGCTAAGAAATATGGTGCCCACCTCGGTATCCACGTTAACGCTTCAGAAACCTATCCTGAGTCTAAATATTTTAATGAAAATATTCTTCGTAAAAATGCAGATGGTAGCTACAGCTACGGTTGGAATTGGCTTGACCAAGGTATCAATATTGATGCTGGTTATGACTTGGCTCATGGACGTCTAGCTCGTTGGGAAGAGTTGAAGAAAGAGTTGGGTGAAGGCCTAGACTTCATCTACGTCGACGTTTGGGGTAACGGTCAATCAGGTGACAATGGTGCCTGGGCAACTCACGTTATTGCGAAAGAAATTAACAAACAAGGTTGGCGCTTTGCTATTGAGTGGGGCCATGGTGGTGAATATGATTCTACCTTCCAACATTGGGCAGCTGACTTGACCTACGGTGGCTATACAAATAAAGGTATTAACAGTGCCATTACTCGCTTTATCCGTAACCACCAAAAAGATTCTTGGGTTGGTGACTACAGAAGTTACGGTGGTGCAGCTGACTATCCACTTCTAGGCGGTTATAGCATGAAGGACTTTGAAGGATGGCAAGGACGTAGTGACTATAACGGTTATGTAACAAACTTGTTTGCTCATGACGTTATGACTAAGTACTTCCAACACTTCACAGTCAGCAAATGGGAAGATGGCAAACCAGTAACCATGACTGACAATGGTAGTACCTATAAATGGACTCCAGAAATGAAAGTAGAATTGGTCGATGCTGCAAATAACAAGGTTGTGGTAACTCGTAAATCAAACGATGTCAACAGTCCACAATATCGTGAACGTACAGTTACGCTCAATGGTCGTGTGATTCAAGATGGTTCAGCTTACTTGACACCTTGGAACTGGGATGCGAACGGTAACAAGCTTGCGAGCGACAAGGAAAAAATGTACTATTTCAATACTGAAAAAGGTGCAACAACTTGGACGCTTCCTAGCGACTGGGCGAATAGTAAGGTTTACCTTTATAAACTAACTGACCAAGGTAAGACTGAGGAAAAAGAAGTTGCCGTGAAAGACGGTAAGATTACCCTTGATCTTACTGCAAATCAGCCATATGTTCTCTATCGTTCTAAACAAACAAATCCTGAAATGTCATGGAGTGAAGGAATGCATATCTATGACCAAGGATTTAACAGCGAATCTTTGAATCATTGGAAGATTTCGGGAGATGCGTCTAAGGCTGAAATCGTGAAGTCTCAAGGTGCAAATCAAATGCTCCGCATCCAAGGCAATAAAGAAAAAGTTAGTCTCACTCAAAAATTGACTGGCTTGAAGCCAAATACTAAATACGCAGTCTATGTCGGTGTAGACAACCGTAGTAATGCTAAAGCAAGTATTACCGTTAATACTGGTGAAAAAGAAGTAACTAACTACACCAACAAGTCACTCGCCCTCAACTATGTAAAAGCCTATGCTCACAATACTCGTCGAAGCAATGCAACGGTTGATAACACAAGTTACTTCCAAAACATGTATGCTTTCTTCACAACAGGTTCAGATGTATCAAATGTAACCTTGACCTTGAGTCGTGAAGCAGGTGATGAAGCAACTTACTTCGATGAAATTCGTACCTTTGAAAATGAATCAAATATGTACGGTGACGGTCATGATACTGCAACAGGTGTCTTCAAACAAGACTTTGAAAATGTGGGTCAAGGTATCTTCCCATTTGTCATCGGTGGTATCGAAGGTGTTGAAGACAACCGTACTCACTTGTCTGAAAAACATGGTCCATACACACAACGTGACTGGAATGGCAAGAAAGTTGATGACGTTATCGAAGGAAATTGGTCACTCAAGACAAACGGTCTTGTGAGCCGTCGTAACTTGGTTTACCAAACAATTCCACAAAACTTCCGCTTTGAAGCAGGTAAGACCTATCGTATTACATTTGACTATGAAGCTGGATCTGACAATACTTATGCCTTTGTAGTCGGTAAAGGAGAATTCCAATCTGGACAGGCAAGTAATTTGGAAATGCATGAATTACCAAACTCATGGACAGATTCTAAAAAAGCTAAACGCGCAACTTTCCTCGTGACAGGTGCTGAAACTGGCGATACATGGGTAGGTATCTACTCTACAGGAAATGCAAGCAATACTCGTGGAGATTCTGGTGGTAATGCGAATTTCCGTGGTTACAATGATTTCATCATGGACAGACTTCAAATTGAAGAAATTGTCTTGACTGGTAAGATGATGGCAGAAAATGCTGTTAAGAACTATCTTCCGACTGTTTCGATGGATAACTATACTAAAGAAACGATGGATGCTTTGAAAGAAGCAGTCTTCAACCTCAGTCAAGCAGACGATGATATTAGTGTAGAAGAAGCTAAAGCAGAAATCGCTAAAGTCAATGCTCTTAAAGATGCTTTAGTGATGAAGAAAACAGCTCTTGTGACAGATGATTTTGCAACCTTAAGTGCTCCTGCTCAGGCTGGTGAAGGTCTTGCAAATGCCTTTGATGGAAACTTATCTAGTTTATGGCATACATCATGGGGCGGAGGAGATGTTGGCAAGCCAGCTACAATGGTCTTGAAAGAACCGACTGAAATTACTGGTTTCCATTATGTTCCACGTGGTTCCGGTTCAAACGGTAATCTGAGAGATGTGACTCTTGTCGTAACTGATGAAACAGGTAAGGAACATACTTTCAATGCAACAAATTGGGCTGATAATAACAAACCTAAAGATATCAACTTTGGAAAGACGATCAAAGCTAAGAAGATTGTTCTAACAGGAACACGAACTTACGGAGATGGTGGCAATCAATATCAATCAGCTGCAGAATTGATCTTCACTCGTCCACAAGTGACTGAAGCAGGTCTTGATACTGCAGCCTATGAAGCTGCTTTAGCTAAAGCTCAAAAATTGGCTGATAAGAGCAATCAAGAGGAAGTAGCAAGTGTTGTTGCCAGCATGAAATTTGCAACAGATAATCATCTCTTGACAAATAGAATGATTAAATACTTTGCAGATTATCTTGATCAATTGAAAGATGAAACACCTACTCCAACTCCAGAACCGAAACCTGAAACTCCAACATCAAGCAAGGGTGACCAAGTAGCACCAGTCATTGAAGTTCCGGAATTCACAGGTGGTGTAAACGGTGGCGAATCAGCTATTAATGAAGCACCAGAGTATACAGGAGTAGTAGGGACAGCAGGAGATGAAGTGGCTGTAAAAGAGGTTCCAGAGTTCACTGGAAGTGTGAATGCGGTAGAATCAGCTGTACATGAAGTTCCAGAATATACAGGTGCAATGGGAACAGCAGGTGACCAAGCAGCACCTACGGTAGACAAACCAACTGGGGACGTTCGTGTCTTATCAGATAAATCAACAGGAGTTGTAGTTGCAGGACTAGCAAGAGACTTGGCACCAGACATGCACCTTCAAGTTCAAAAAGTAACAGACCAAAGCTTACAAGGTATGGAATTTGATGCTTATTCTCTTCATCTGGTAGATAAGGATAATCATAAAGTTCAGCCGAAAGGTGCAGTCCTTGTTAGAGTACCGGTTTCTGGTGAAGTGGCTGGGGTATACTATACTGCATCAGGTGAGTCAGTAAACTTTACAAATGGTCAGGGAACAATTGAATTCACAACAAGTCAACTAGGACATTATGCTGTTGTTTATAAACAAGTTTCTAAACAAGAATCACCATTAACTGAAGAACCTGGAGCTAAGGCGCAGACTCCATCAACTAAAGAACCTGGAGCTAAGGCGCAGACTCCATCAACTGAAGAAGTTGGAGGTAAGGCACAAACTCCATCAACAGATCAATTCAATCAGAAGCAACAGAGTTCAGCAGAACAAGCAGTTGAACATCAATCAGTTGATAGGTCTAAACCAGGAATGAAGATAGAAGAAGCAAAAGAAGAAATGACTGCTAAACTTCCAAACACTGGAACTAGCCAGTCAGATAAGCTCTTCTTCCTTGCCAGCCTCAGTCTAGCAATGTCTGCTCTATTTCTTGCAAAGAGAAAAGAAGATTAGAATATACAAGAGTTTTCATTAAAAGGGAGCTCAAACTCTCTGCTTGTTCTAGTGGAGAAAAAAGAATGCCCAGAGAGGACCTCTAGGTCCTCTCTTTTTCTAAAGGGAAATGAGAACGTTTACGATTGTGAGCGTATGAAAGGAAATAAGAAAAAATGGGAAAACATTTTTTTGAGAAACGGTGTCATTATAGTATTCGTAAATTTACGATTGGTGCAGCTTCTGTTATGATTGGTGCTAGTATCTTTGGTGCTGGCATGGTTCAAGCAGCTGAAACAGAAGGACCTGCTGAGACAGAAGGAACAATAACACAGGCTCAGCCTCTGGATAAGCTGCCAGCAGATATAGCAGCAGCTATTGAAAAAGCAGAAACTGCCACTACGACAGGGGATAGTGAAACTCAACCAAGTGAGACAGAAAGTCAGCCTGAAAATACTGGAGAAACAGTTACAAAGCCAACTGAAACTCCTGCTCCGAAGGAAGAAGCAACTCCAAAACCAGCAGAAACTCTAAAAGAAGAAGTAGCTCCAACAGCTAAACCATCTGAAAAGCCAGTGACTAAAGATTTGGTCGAAACACCAGATGTCAATCATTTAGAAAAAGCTTCTGCTACAGCATCAAACCATGAAGCAAACACACAGTACACAGCAGAAAAGGCAATTGACGGAAAACCTGATACTCGCTGGGCTACTGATCAAAATGTTGAAAAACCAACCATCGAATTTACACTTGAAAAGACAACAGTGATTAAGCATGTGGAGATTGATTGGGATCGCCGTGTTCGTGGTGAAAAAAATGATCCAAATATCAAGTCATGGAATCTTTATTACGCTGGCCAGGATGATGTGAATGGTTCGGGAGTTAAAGAATGGAAGTTAGCTTATCAAAGAACAGGCACTCCACTTCTTGATGAAAAAGTTGATTTGAAAGAGGCTATTCAAGCCAAGTACCTTAAACTTGAAATCACAGATTACCAAGCTGGTACTATGAACTGGAAAAATGTTGGTATTCAAGAAATTCGTGCCTATTCAAACATTCCGGATGCAAGCAAACCAACAGATATTCGTCAGGTGACAGAACTAGAAGTTGCTAAAGATGGAAAATCACTTGTTTTACCTAAATTACCAGGTCAAGTAAGCTTAATTGGTAGCAACAAACAGGGTGTTGTTGACCTAAATAACAAAATCTACAAACCTTTAACAGATCAAACTGTTAAGGTCATGGTCCAACAAGTCAAAGATACTCATACCTTCACAAAAGAATTTGAAGTTCTTATTAAAGGCTTGCATGCAGACGAAGGCGTTGGAACTAAACCAGCAGTTGCTCCAGCAGTTCAACAATGGTATGGAACTGAAGGAAAAACTTCTATTACATCATCTACTGTTATTTCAGTCGGAGATTCTGGATTTGGTCAAGAAGCCAAATTCTATCAGACTGACCTTGAAAGTCGTGGCTTAGAAATTGCAACAGGCAATCAGACAGCTCAAAAACGAATTGAATTTAAGAAGGTTGAAGACAAGGGATATGGTAAGGAAGGCTATGGTATCACTGTAAAAGATGGTGTTATCACTGTAGAAGCTGCAACAAATGCAGGTGCCTTTTATGCTACACGTACACTTCTTCAAATGGGAGAAAAAGATCTACAGAACGGTGAGATCCGTGACTTCCCAAGCTTCAGCCACCGTGGCTTTATGCTAGACACAGGTCGTAAGTTTATCCCTTATGATACGCTTGTAGACATCATGCTAAACATGGCCTACTACAAGATGAACGATCTTCAGTTGCACTTGAATGATAACTATATCTTCCTAAAAGAGCACTTGGCAGGTAAGAACTTAAGTCCAGAAGAAGAACTCAAGTATGTTCTAGAGCATGCCAAGACAGGCTTCCGTGTGGAGACAGATATTGTTGGTAAGGATGGCCAAAAATTAACATCAGATGAGCACTATACCAAGGAAGAAATGCAAGAAATCATCAAGTTAGCAAAAGCTTTGCATATCAACCTTGTTCCTGAAATTGACACACCAGGTCACGCCCTTTCATTCGTTAAAGTTCGTCCAGACTTGATGTACAAGGGTCAACTTAGTGCGAGAAAACACAATGTAGAACGTGTAGCTATGTTGGACTTGGATAACAAGTACGAAGAAACACTTGCTTTTGTTAAATTAGTCTATGATAAACTTCTTGATGGTCCAGATGCACCCCTTCATGGCGTTTCTACCGTTCATATCGGTACAGATGAGTATTATGGAAGTCCAGAAAGCTATCGTCGCTATGTCAATGACCTCATCAAGTATATCAAAGGAAAAGGTTATACACCACGTATTTGGGGATCACTCAGCGCCAAACAAGGAAAAACGCCAGTTGATTGGAAAGATGTAGAAGTGGATATCTGGAGCCTTGGATGGCAACGTCCAGCAGCTGCAATTGCTCAAGGTGCCAAGATTATCAATATCACAGATGTTCCAACCTATAGTGTCCCAAGTGGTAGCAATAGCCAAACTGCTTATGGAGATTATGCAAATTATGAAATTCAATACAATCGTTGGACACCAAATGACTTCTCAACAGGTGGTGGCCCACGTCTAGAAGCTTCTAATCCTAATATCATTGGTGGTGGTCATGCGGTTTGGAATGATAATATTGACCTCCATGAAACTGGACTTACTTCTTATGATATCTTTAAACGTTTCTTCAAGAGTATGCAGTCTACTGCAGAACGCACTTGGGGTTCCGATCGTGCAGCTAAGACCTATGCAGATCGTATTCAACCAGCAAGTGTCTATGCACCACAATCTAATCCTGAAAAGACTATAGCTGAAGAAGACTTGTTCAAGATTAATCCTGAGACTGTCAAAGATTACCTTGCTAAGAAAGTGAAGAAGACTGAAGCAGGATTGAATTTCGATAAAGACAGTACAATCGAAGGTCTAGTTGGTGACGCAGGACCAAGTCATGTCCTGAAAATGGATGTTACTGTAACTGGTGACGGTGAACAGACCTTCTCAACAAGTGGCAATAATCAACTTTATCTTGCAGATAAGGATGGCTACCTTGCCTATACTTTTGAGCAATTCCATATTCAATTCAACAAGAAACTTGAAAAGAACAAACGTTATCAAATCTCTGTTGTAACGAAACCACAATCTACAGAAGTTTATGTAGATGGTGAAAAGGTTGAACGTATTGCAAATCCAGCTAATCCTCGTTTTGCTCATAATAGCTTGGTTCTACCACTTGAAACGATCGGTGGTTTCAAAGGAATCTTGCATAGTGCTGAGTTGTCAAATGAACCATTTGTAAATCCACGTTTGATTCCAAATAATCATTTTACAGTTTCTGCAACTAGTCAAGAATTACCAGGTACCAATGCAGAAGGTCCAGTAGAAAAAGCCTTCGACAATGATCCAAATACCTTCTGGCATTCAAAATGGTCTGGACATCAAGCACCATTCACAGTTGCTATGAACTTGAAAGCAAGTGAAAAAGTCAATGGTTTGACTTATCTTCCACGTCCAGGTGGTGGTAATGGTGTCGTGACATCTTATGAAATATATGCTCAAAAAGATGGTCAGATGGTTAAAGTTGCTTCAGGAACTTGGGAAAACAATGCCAAAGAGAAAACAGTGAACTTTGATGCAGTTGAAACGAATAAGGTAGAATTAAAAGTCCTAGCAGGTGTTGCAGGATTTGGTAGTGCCGCAGAAATTCAACTTCTGAAACCAGTTTCTACTAACAAGGCAGAAGAGCCAGCTACTCCAAAAGCACCTAAAGTTGAGGAGATGGGTGACGGGACAACTGAACTTGCTGATAAATTTGTAGCTAGCAAGCCAACAAGTGATGAGGCAGTTGCTGCTGCAGCCCAAAGTCAAGACTACCTTAAGAAAGAATACAAGGTATTCCCAACACCACAAAAAGTAACTTACGATGAAGGTGTTACGAAACTCCATAAACAAGTCAATCTTGTCATGGGAGATCAATTAGATATCTATACTCGTAACCGCTTGAAGAGCGTTCTACAAGATCATCAAATCTCATACACAAGCAGTCAAACAGCAGTGGCAGGTGCTACTAACATCTACCTTGGTGTTCATGGTCAAAATTCACAGGCTGAAAAAGAAGTATCTGGAATTTCTCAAGGACTCTTTGATAAAATTGATGCTTATGCCTTGTCAATCAAGAACAATACAATCTCTATCGTCGGTAAAGATACAGATGCTGTCTTCTACGGTTTAACGACTCTCAAACACATGCTTAATGAGAGCGCGGCACCAGTCTTACGTAATGTAACAGTTGAAGACTACGCTGAAATTAAGAACCGTGGCTTTATCGAAGGTTACTATGGAAATCCTTGGAGTAATGCTGACCGTGCAGAATTGATGCGTTATGGTGGTGACTTGAAGTTGACCCAATACTTCTTTGCACCAAAAGATGATCCATATCACAACAAGAAATGGCGTGAACTTTATCCAGAAGAAAAACTAGCTGAAATTCGTGAATT
Source organism: Streptococcus sp. D2 (assembly GCF_006385825.1). Classification (GTDB taxonomy): domain Bacteria; phylum Bacillota; class Bacilli; order Lactobacillales; family Streptococcaceae; genus Streptococcus; species Streptococcus shenyangsis. The sequence goes on from NZ_VFSI01000018.1 coordinate 30,951, forward strand.
GGCGCGTGTTGGAAACCAAAACAAGACTCGTTATGTTTGGACCATCCATCCATTCATGAATAATCGTATCCGTTTTGGTAACGATGCTGACTACCAAAAAGACCTTGAAACTATTAAAGCTAAATTCACTCAATTAATGGATGTCGGTGTTCGTGAGTTCGGTATTTTGGCTGATGATGCCCCAAGTCCAGTTGGTGGCTACAATAGCTACAACCGCTTGATGAAGGACATGACAGACTGGTTGACTAAAAAACAAGCAACTTATGGTGGCCTTCGTAAGGAAATGATCTTTGTCCCAGGTCAATATTGGGGTAATGGCCGTGAAGATGAGTTGAAAGCACTCAATGAAAATCTTCCAACTTCAACCTCTATGACCCTTACTGGTGGTAAGATCTGGGGTGAAGTATCCGAAAGCTTCCTCTCTAACCTTAAGAACAATCTGACTGCAGGTGGTAAGACATATCGTCCAGTTTCTCTATGGGTCAATTGGCCTGTTACAGATAATTCTAAACAACACTTAATCTTAGGTGGTGGTGAGAAATTCCTTCATCCAAATGTTGATCCTAGTCTTCTTTCAGGTATCATGTTGAATCCAATGCAACAATCTGAGCCTTCTAAGATTGCCCTCTTCTCTGCAGCTCAATATGCATGGAAACAATGGAAGTCAGAAGAAGAAGCTAAGAAAGTAAACGATATTGCCTTCAACTTTGTTGAAAATGGTAAGTTTACAGATAGCGAAACCTCTCTTGCCTTCCGTGAGCTTGGTAAACATATGATCAACCAAAACATGGATGGTCGTGTTGTGAAGTTGGAAGAGTCTGTTGAACTTGCACCGAAATTGGCGGCCTTCATGTCTAAGTTGAAAGCTGGTCAAGATGTTGGTGCAGAGCGTGAAGGCTTGCGTGCAGAATTTGCGAAACTAAAAGCTGCAGCTCAACTTTATAAAGCATCTGGTGATGAAAAGATGCGTGCTCAAATCCATTATTGGTTGGACAATACCATTGACCAAATGGATGCCTTGAGTGCTCTCCTTGATGGTACAGAGGCTATCGAAAAGAACGATTCTGCAAAACTTTGGGATAGTTACTATAAGGGATTGAAACTATATGAACAGTCTCAAACTTATACCTTCCATTATGTAGACCATGACGAAAAAGCTGAGTTGGGTGTTCAACATATCCGTCCATTCTTGCTTGGACTGCGTGAAATCTTGGCAACAGAAGTTCAAAAAGCCTTGCATCCTGATCAAGTGATTAGTACCTTTATCACAAACCGTACAGGTGTAGAAGGCGGACTTGCTGAGGTAACTGATGGAGATTTGGGAACTCATGCATTAATCAAATCGCCAAACAGTATCAAGACTGGTGATTACATTGGTTTGAAATTTAACAAAGCTGTTCCACTCCAAAACTTGACCTTTGCAATGGGAACTCAAGCAAATCCTCGTGATACCTTTAACAATGCTAAGGTTGAGTACCTAAATGAAAATGATGAGTGGGTAACACTTTCAGAACCAAGCTATACTGGAAATGAATCTCTTATTAAATATGAAAAACTCAATATTCGTGCCAAGGCTGTTCGAATGATTGCGACTTCAGATCGTGATAATACTTGGTTTGCTGTAAGAGAAATTGCTGTTAACCGCCCTGTGGAAGTTACTCGTGCTAAACAGGCAGCTACTGTGACGATTAGTCCAAATCTTATGTACAAGTACAATACGACAGTTGGTCAGATTACAGACGGTCGTGACAATACTGAAGCCATGCTTGCGAATGCTGATCGAACTGATACAACTCCAGTAAATAGTTGGGTACAACTAGACTTAGGCGAAGTCAAACCTGTGACTAAGGTTCGTCTCCACCAAGGTTCAGGAGATAAATTAGCAGAAGGTGTTCTTGAATATTCTGCAGATGGTAACTCATGGCAAGAATTGGATCGCTTGACTGGTGAACAAACCAAAGAAATCGAAACTCCAATTTCAGCTCGCTATGTCCGTATTCGCAATACTAAGAACACCAACCTATGGTGGCGTATCGCTGACTTCTCAGTTGAAACACGTACAGGCAATAGCCAATTGACTGATACAAATGTTGAGAACTTGAAGTCAACTCCAGTTTATGACAGCCTAGGCCGTTATAATATGCAAATTCCGAGCGGAACAAAACTTCCAGCTAAAAGTTATTTGGGTATGAAACTTGATCGTCTTCACCAAGCTGAACTCATTCAAGCGGTTGGTACAGAAAACCCATCCCTTAATTTGGAATATTCTCCAAATGCCCAAGAATGGTATCCGGCTGATCAAGTGACAGATAAGTCCTTGGTACGTTATGTTCGTTTGGTCAACAAGACTGACCAAGAACAAGCAGTGACAGCAACCTCTCTACTTGTTCAGACAAAAGAAATTCAACCAACCACACTTGATTCGACATCAATGGGCATCCATCCAACATATGGTCGCAATGACGTTCGTAAGATTAAGAACTTGGATCAATTGTTCGATGGAGTTTACAATAACTTTGTAGAGTTTTCAGACTATGCGCGTAAAGATGGTCATATCACCTTGAAGCTAGGTAGTGAACGTGCAATCAAGAAAATTAGAGCTTACATTCAAGACGGCACTCAAAACTATCTCCGTGATGGTAAGATTCAAGTCAGTCAAGATGGCAAGACTTGGACAGATCTTGTGACAGTTGGTGATGGTGTTGCCAATGAGACACGTGATGATTCCTTGACAGATGGTTGGACACATGATTCTAAGATGCCAGGAAACCGCTACATCGAGGGTGAACTTGCAAGTCCAGTTAAAGCCAATTATCTCCGTGTTCTATTTACAGCTAACTATGATGCTCGTTTTGTAGGCTTCACTGAGTTGGTTATCAATGATGGCGAATTCGTGAAACCGATTAATGATCCAACTGTTCAAGGAAACAGTGGTGAAAGCCAAGGTAACCTCTACACCAACCTCGTAGATGGTAAGGTATTGACTAGCTATAAGGCTGAGAAAGAACAAGGTGAGCTGGTCTACCACTTGTCAGAACCGACAGATGTCAACCATATTCGACTTGTTTCAAGTCTTCCGCAAGGAGTGAAGGCTCGAGTATTGGCTCGAACTCTTAAATCAGATAAAAGAGATTCTTGGTCAGAAATAGGTGAGATTACCTCAAGCTTCCAAACATTTGCTGTCCGAGATAAATCTCCATTATTGGATGTGAAACTTGTTTGGGAAGGAGGTAAACCAGAGTTCTACGAAATGACGACATTCCACCAAGAACTTCCAGAGGAACCAGCCAAACCGGCTCCAACTACAAGTAAGGGTGACGAACCATCACCAGTAGTAGAAGTCCCAGAATTTACTGGTGGCGTAAATGGTGTCGAAGCAGCTGTTCATGAAGTTCCAGAATACACTCAAGCTATTGGCACAGCAGGCGATGATGTGGTTCCAGTAGTAGAAGGGCTAGAATTCAAAGGCGGAGTAAACGCAGTTGAGGCAGCTACCCATGAAGTTCCCGAGTATACTGAAGCTATTGAAAAAGCAGACAAGCTACCATCACCAGTAGTAGAAGTCCCAGACTTCAAGGGTGGCGTAAATGGCACTGAAGCAGCTGTCCATGAAGTCCCAGAATATAAAGAAACAGCAAGCCCTCAAGTCACTCCAACAGAGGAAAACTTGAAAGATTCGGTTGATAAAGTCGATGGAGATAAGATGAGCAGTGGCAATCGTGATGTTGAAACTACTGTTGAAAAGTCCGATGAATTTGCAAGTGCATCAGTGAAAACAGATCAAGCACAAAAACAAGAACAACCACAAACATCGGTTGCTAAAGTTAAAGATCAACTTCCAGCAACAGGTGGAGAAGAATCAGCTACTTTAGCCTTGTTAGGTGGTCTTGGACTAGTTCTCTCTGCCGCTTTTATCAAAAGAAGGAAAAAGGATTAAGAATTCGAAAAAGAGTTATTCAATAATCCTGGATAAACATTAATGTCACAATAAAACCACACAGTGATTTCAGTATTGAGCATCATCAAGCTGAAAGCAACACTGTGTGGTTTTTGAATAGTTGATAGTTTCGGACCAGATTCTTTATCCATTGTTAAGCTTCTCGTTATAGGATGTTGCCTCAATCTTTTTTTGTTATATTAAAATCATAAAAAAGATTGCAATTTTTTGTTCATTTTGATATATTCAATATATACAAAAAACAAACTCGATGCTTAGTTGTGTGTTCAGAAGGAAGTTATTTTTCTAAAAAAGGAAGCGCTTACTCAGCATCAAGAAAAAGAAAAGAGGATTTTAATGAACAAAAGACTTTTCGATAAACGTTGCCATTATAGCATTCGTAAATTTGCTATAGGTGCGGCATCTGTGATGATTGGGGCTAGTATATTTGGTATTTCAGCTGTACAAGCTGAGGAGGTGGCTTCATCCAATACTCAAACAGAAGAAACAACAGTTCATCAACCTCAGCCTTTAGATAAGCTTCCCGATGATGTGGCAGCTGCTATCGCAAAGGCTGATGAGAATGGTGGACGTGAGTTTGTAAAGCCAAAAGCTGAGTCGACAGAAGACAAAGTGACTAAGGATACAGAACCTACTAAACCTGTTAATGAAGGTAACCATGAATTGGTTAATCCTAAAGTTGAAACTCCAAATAAGGTAGGAGAAGAAAACGAAGCTGAAGAGAGGCAAAAAGCTGAAGAGACAAATCCAAAGACTGTGGAAGATGGTCCGAAATCTACAGCAGCAGTTGAAACAGATGTAAAAGAGGATGCTAAGAAAACTTCAGAAAAGGATCAGGTAAAACCGACTGCAGATCTCAAATCTTCTTCTGAAAAAACGCAAGCGCTTTCTAAAGAGTCAAGTAAAGCGGATGTTGAAACAGAGAAGCAGCTATTATCAGATCGAAAACAAGACTTCAATAAAGATTGGTACTTTAAACTAAACGCCCAAGGAGATTTTTCAAAAAAAGATGTGGATGTTCATGATTGGTCTAAATTGAATCTACCACACGATTGGAGTATTTATTTTGACTTCGATCACAAGTCTCCTGCTCGCAACGAAGGTGGACAGTTAAATGGTGGAACGGCTTGGTATCGTAAGACTTTTACACTGAATGAAGCAGACAAGAACAAGGATGTTCGTATCAATTTTGATGGTGTTTACATGGATTCTAAGGTTTATGTAAATGGTAAATTTGTAGGACATTATCCAAGTGGTTATAATCATTTTTCTTATGATATTACAGAATTTTTGAACAAGGATGGCAGTGAAAATTCCATTACCGTTCAAGTGACCAATAAGCAGCCAAGTAGTCGTTGGTATTCTGGAAGTGGGATTTATCGTGATGTAACCCTTAGTTATCGTGATAAGGTCCATGTTGCGGAAAATGGGAACCACATTACAACACCAAAATTAGCTGAACAAAAAAATAGCAATGTTGAAACACAAGTTCAAAGTAAGATTAAAAATACAGATAAAAAGGCTGCGAATGTCTTTGTGGAGCAACAAATTTTCACTAAGGAGGGTAAAGCTGTTTCAGAACTAGTTCGTTCTGAAACTAAGAGTTTGGCAGAAAATGAAACAGCACAATTTAATCAGAATATCCTGGTTAATCAGCCAACTCTTTGGACAACGAAAAGTTACCATCCTCAACTTTATGTTCTAAAAACAAAAGTCTATAAAGAAGGCCAGTTAGTTGATGTAACAGAAGATACATTTGGTTACCGTTATTTTAACTGGACAGCTAAGGAAGGATTTTCTCTCAATGGTGAGAGAATGAAATTCCATGGGGTAAGTATTCACCATGACAATGGAGCCTTGGGTGCAGAAGAGAACTATAAGGCTACTTATCGTAAATTAAAACTTCTGAAAGATATGGGAGTGAACTCCATTCGTACCACTCACAACCCGGCGAGCCCTCAGTTGCTAGATGCTGCGGCGAGTCTAGGACTTTTGGTTCAAGAGGAGGCTTTTGACACTTGGTATGGTGGCAAGAAGACTTACGACTATGGACGTTTCTTTGATCAAGATGCGACTCATCCCGAGGCTAAGAAGGGAGAGAAGTGGTCTGATTTTGATCTTAGAACAATGGTAGAACGTGATAAGAACAATCCGTCTATTGTGATGTGGTCTCTTGGAAATGAGGTAGATGAAGCGAATGGTAGTCCTCGTTCTATTGAAACTGCTAAACGTTTGAAGGCTGTTATCAAAGCGATTGATACCGAGCGTTACGTAACCATGGGTGAAAATAAATTTAGTCGTGCGTCTACAGGTGATTTCTTGAAAGTTGCAGAAATCATGGATGCTGTGGGTATGAACTATGGAGAGCGTAATTATGAAGCTGTTCGTAGAGCTCATCCAGACTGGCTCATCTATGGTTCTGAAACTTCTTCAGCTACTAGAACGCGTGATTCTTATTACAATCCTGCTCAAATCCTTGGACATGATAACCGTCCAAATCGTCACTATGAACAATCTGACTATGGTAATGACCGTGTTGGATGGGGAAGAACAGCTACTGAGTCATGGACTTTTGACCGTGATCATGCTGGCTATGCTGGACAATTTATCTGGACAGGAATTGACTATATCGGTGAACCAACTCCATGGCATAACCAAGATAATACACCCGTAAAAAGTTCTTACTTTGGTATCATCGATACGGCTGGTTTACCCAAGAATGATTTTTACCTTTACCGTAGTGAATGGTATAGTGCTAAAGAAAAACCAACTGTCCGAATTTTACCACATTGGAACTGGACTGATGAGACACTCAGGGATCGTAAGATGCTGGTCGATGGAAAGGTTCCGGTTCGTACCTTCTCAAATGCAGCAAGTGTCGAATTGTTCTTAAATGGAGAGTCACTTGGTAAAAAGGAATTTACTAAGAAAACGACAGAAGATGGACGTCCATATCATGAGGGAGCTAAACCAAGTGAATTGTATCTCGAGTGGCTCGTTAAATACCAACCAGGCACACTGACTGCGATTGCTCGAGATGAAAATGGCAACGAAATTGCGCGTGATAGTGTGACAACTGCTGGGGAGCCAGCAAGAGTTCGTCTGACTAAGGAAGAGCATGTTATCACAGCAGATGGTAAAGATTTATCTTACATCCATTACGAAATTGTTGATGGAGAAGGGAATGTTGTTCCGACAGCTAACAATCTTGTTCATTTCAATCTTCATGGTCAGGGACAGATTGTTGGTGTGGATAATGGAGAACAAGCTAGTCGTGAACGCTACAAAGCTCAAGCAGATGGAACATGGCAAAGACGTGCTTTCAATGGTAAAGGGGTTGTCATTGTAAAATCAACAGAAAAAGAAGGTAAATTTACTCTTTATGCAGATTCTGCTGGTTTAACATCTGATAGTGCAACAGTTGCAACCGTGTCTGGTAAGAAAGAAAACCGTCACTTTATAGCCTATGCTCCTGTGAAGGCCACAACTGATGTGAGTACCACTCCTGAATTACCACGAACAGTAACAGCTATTTATAGTGACGGTAGTGTTGAGGAAAAGACTGTAACATGGGACGTGCCATCTGACTTGCTTACAAGCGCAGGTGAGAAAAAAGTATTTGGTAATGTAGAAGGTATCGAAGCTAAGGCTGAAGCCCTTGTCAAGGTAGTTGCACTTGATAAGTGGTTGCCTAAGGTAGCGACAGTTCCAGTTGGTACAACGGCAGCTGATTTGGATAAAACGGTTACTGCTGTTTTGTCAGATGGCAGCTTGATTGATACAGATGTTGTGTCTTGGACCTTGAAAGATCCTGCCGCCTTGACTAAAGAAGGTGGACGAACTGAAGCAACTGGTAAATTGACAGATGACGATCGTGAAGTAACTGCAACCTTTATCGCAAGCAACAAGGAAACAGAAAGTACTGTTACAGGTCTCACGGTTGGAGATAAGACTCTTGAAAACTTTGAGCCTGGAAAGACTTATTACCGAGTATCCCTTCCTTACACTGCTAAAATCCCAAGTGTTGGAGCACAGACTACAGGCTATCAGGTAACAGTTCAGCAAGCTTCTGCTGATAATGGTTATCAGGCTTCTGTCTTCTTGAGTGACCAGAAGGGTGACTTGGTTCAAACTTACTTGATTCAATTCGTGAAGGAAGCACCTGCCTTGACCCGCTTGGAAGTAAACGTTGAAGGAAAAGAGAAAGCAACAGAAGATCAAGTTCTCCCTTATCATGTGATTGGGCATTATGAGGATGGTTCACAGACGGAATTTGCAGCGTCAGATGTCCACTTAGAAGCCAAGTCAGCTGATGGTGGTCATCTTGAGGTAAATAGACAGAACTTGTTGCTCTATACTAAGGGTCGTGTTACTCTAACTCCTCGTATTGACAATCAAACAGAAAAAACGCAATCTGTCGCAACTGAATTGGTGATTAAAGAAAATAAAGTAGAGAAGAAAATTGTCAAACTTCATCCAGTTTCTGCCTCTACCGATATCAATCAGCAACCTAATTTACCTAGTCAAGTTGGAGCAGAATTTGATAAAGGCTTGCCTCGTAAGGTAGCTGTAACTTGGGACAAAGTAGCTGAAAAAGAATTGGGGCACTATCATAGCTTTACCCTTAAAGGACATGTAGAAGGTACAGATATTGAGGCTCAAGCAACTGTGACGGTTGAAGGCTTGCAAGTTGCAGAGGAAATCAGCCTTACTCTTCCTAAGGGTGAGACAGTTCAATTGCCAGCCAGTGTACGTGCTTACCATTCTAATGGAACCACTATCTACAAAGATGTGGTTTGGGATCAGGTACCAGCTAACTTTAGTCAAACTGAAGGGGTGTATGAAATCAATGGTCATTTAGTTGGTAGCAATCTGACCACCAAGGCTCATGTCCGTGTTTCTAGTCAAGTGGTTGCTGGAAATAATATCTCTAAACAATGGACAGGTTCACAATTACCAGCAGCTATTGTATCCAATACAGGAGGGGATGATTCGGCTAATGCTTTGAACGACCTGACTGTATCAAGAACGCCTACAGATGCTAAAAATAGATGGACTACTTGGAGAACAAATACTGATAATGACTGGGCATCAATCTTGTTTGGAAACTCTGGTGATTTGACCAAGCGCTTTGTTGATAATCTTTCAGTTGATTTCTATACTGATGGAGCGATTGGTCTTCCAAAAGAATATGTTATTGAATACTATGTCGGTCAAGAAGTTCCAGATCTTCCGAATGATGTCAATAATGCTCAACGTGATAGCAACCATCCATTTAATAATGAAGCTAACTGGAAAGAGGTGGAACACCTCAAAGCTCCTGGACAATTATCTGCAGGTAAAACCAACCACTTTACATTTGATAAGGTAGAAACCTATGCTGTTCGTATGCGCATGAAGAAAGCAGATGGAACTGCTGGTGTTGGTTTGACAGAGCTAACTGTCCTTGGAAATAAGGTAGTGAGCTCTACAAGTTCAGAAATTTCTATCCAAGTAGATGGCAAGAAGCTTGAACATTTCAATCCATCTAAGACTGATTACTATATTCCTAAATCTAGCAAAGAAATCACTGCAACAGCTAGCAATAATGGTCTGGTAACAGTTGTGCCTGCAACAAGTGAAAAAGGTGCGACACGTCTTATCTTAAAAGCTGAGGATGGAACTGTTCTGAAAGAATATCGTATCTTCCGTGATGACGAAAAAGAGTCAACACAATCAGCAGCTGCAGAAAATAGTGCCAAGACCCTGAATGTTGGTGATCAACTTCAATTGCCTGCTGAAGTGACAGTCTATTATCCTTCACAAGCTGGCTGGGTTAAGGCTAACCTTGCAGTTCAATGGGATGCCATTCCTGAACATGCGACAGAACAGGAGGGAAGTTTTGAAGTAACTGGTCATGTCATTGGTACAAATCTAACAACTAAAATACAGGTGACAGTTGTAGCTAAAGGTAACCAAGTTCTGTCAGAAAATCCAAGCAACAATGAAACGGATTCTAAAGCCTTTGCTTCGACAACGAACGATACACAAGCAGCTTCACATGATAGAATTTTCTATATCAATGATGGAAAATACAATGAAGATGGACGTTGGACAAACTGGTCTCGTACTCCGAAAAATCAAGAAACTTCTGTCGGCCTACTCTTTAAGAAGGATGGAAAAATTGCCTCTCAATCCATTGGAAAAGTAGCAATCCAGTTCTTTAAAGATAGTGGAACAGATGCCCCAGAGAAAATGGTTCTAGAAAGATATATTGGTCCTGCCTTTACAGAACCAAGTACGATTTCTCGGTATGAAGAAAATGCTGACCATCCATTCAACAAGGCAGAAAATTGGGAATCAATTCCTTATAAAGCTTCTGGAGAATTAGTAGCTGGTAAACCAATCGAGTTTAACTTTGATCCGGTTCAAACGACAGCTATTCGTGCTCGCATGACTCGTAAGGCTACTACTAATGGCCTAGCACTTGTAGAATTTACAGCCTACTCTGCAGGCAAAGGAGCAGAAGTGGAAACACCATCAGCGACTATTTCGATCGATGGAAAAGCATTGGAAAACTTTGAACCAAATGTGACAGATTATACACTAACAGCAATGAGTTCCCAACCAAAAGTCACTGCGACAACTAGTGGACATGGAGTAGTCACAGTTGTGAATCCTGGAAATACTAATCTTCCAACACTTGTTCGTCTTGTTTCTAAAGATGGAACTCTTGTGAAAGAGTATCGTTTACACTTTAAGGCAGCCTTCCAAACAATTCCGACAGAAGGAGTTAAGAACTTAGTAGCAGAAACTCCAAGCTTGGAAATTGAAAAGACTCCGCTTCCATTTAAAGAAGTTATTCGTGAAAATCCTGAACTTGCTCAAGGTAAACGTCGTGTAGTTTCTGAGGGACAAGATGGAGAAAAAGTTGACTTTATTCAAGTATCAGGAACTACTAGAACTATTGTTCATACTGAACAAAGAAAGGCTCAAGACCGCATTGTCGAGGTGGGAGTAAAACCATCTATTTCAAATAGTAAGGGCGGGGAACCTGCGCCAGTCAACGAAGTTCCAGAATTCAAAGGCGGAGCTAACTTTGTTGAAGGAGCAGTCAATGAGGTTCCAGAATTCAAAGGCGGAGCTAACTTTGTTGAAGGAGCAGTTAACGATATTTCAGAATACATAGGGAAACAATCAACTGTAGGTAATCAGGTAGCACCAATCGCTGAGAAGCCTAAATTTAAAGACGGGGTAAATACAGGAGTGCCTCAAGATAGTAAACTTCCAGAGGATAAAGGTGTTCCAGCAACAGTAGGAAATCATGAAGCACCAGTTCGTGAGAAAACAGAGCATCCAGTACAGAACTTAGCAAATAACCAGACTACAGAAAGAAAGGCTTCAGCAGTCAAAGGAGATCAAAATAGCTTACCAGAAACTGGTGAGAGAGAATCTGATACAGCCATCTTCTTAGCAGGTGTTAGCTTGGCCTTGTCAGCAACACTATTGACTGCAAAACGTAAAGAAGATTAGACTTTATCTCTAAATTATTCTTATTTGTATAGATTAATCGAGGATTAAAAATTGAATCGGTAAATGAGCAGGACTACTATGATATAAAGCCTCAAATTGAGTAGAAATATAGTAGATCCTTGCATGATAAAACGCATCGTATTAAGGTTTTGAATACCTAATATTGAACTGCACCCCAAAAGTTAGACAGAAAAAATCTAACTTTTGGGGTGTTTTTATTATGAAATTAACTTATGATGATAAAGTTCAGATCTATGAACTTAAAAAACAAGGATATAGCATAGAGAAGCT
>NZ_VFSI01000019.1:0-36990 GCF_006385825.1 Streptococcus sp. D2
GTAGACTATATTGATTACTACAACAATAAACGAATTAAGGTAAAACTAAAAGGACTCAGTCCTGTGCAATACAGAACTAAATCCTTCGGATAAATTGATTGTCTAACTTTTTGGGGTCAGTACAAGTTTTCAACACTTAATATTATGCGTTTTTTGATTTAGATACTCTTTGACCCAGCCTCCTTCACGTTGTTTAAGCCTCATTGCTCTTGACTCGTCACTTGCCTCTCAAAGAGGCGTTAGTATTACTTACCACTATCCCTAAAGGGATCCTCATACTCTTTTACACTCAATTTATCTAGTGCTATATCATGCTTTACTCGTTCTCAAATTGTCATACTCGTGAAGAAATCATCCACTGGATAATTTCTTTACTTTTGAATATATTTCTTAATTGTGGCTTCATTGAGTCCCACCGTACTCATATAATAACCTTCCGCCCAGAAATGCCGATTCCCAAACTTGTACTTGAGATTGGCGTGTTTGTCAAATATCATGAGAGCACTCTTACCTTTTAAATAACCCATGAAACTCGAAGTACTTATCCTCGGTGAAATACTGACTAACATATGTAAATGGTCTGGCATTTAGTGACCCTCGATAATTTCAACTCCTTTGTAACTATACAAGCGATGAAATATTTCACCTAAACTACTTCGATATTGATTATAGAGGACTTTTCGTCTATACTTAGGGGTGAACACAATGTGATAGAACAGTGCCACTTTGTGTGCGATAAACTATGAGCCTTTTGTGCCATATTTTTCTCCTTTCGCTTTACAATTGGCTTGAACACCTTTATTGTATCGCGTTTGGAGTTTTTTGGGGTATAACCTTCGATGTGCACCCGAATAGCGGGTGGTTTTTTGTCTCGCACCTAGCGGAGCGAGACGGACTGAAAGTCGCATAAGAAAAAACGTTGATTTAACAACGTTTTACCAAGGAATTCAAAAGAATGCAAAGGAATAATGGAGCCGGTGGGAGTCGAACCCACGTCCAAACACCTGCCAACATATTTGTCTACAACCATAGGTTATGTATTAGTTTAACAGTCCCTCGACACATAACTCAAGCCTAGAAACTGCGAGTCTATCAATCTCTTATCAAGCCGCTAGACAAGACTTGATCGTATCTCGCTAATAATAAGACCTGTCATTGAACACGAGCAATCCAAATCGGGTCACGCCTGCTGGTTTTTAGGCAGCTAGAGCGTAAGAAGTGTTATTTTTTGCAGTTATATTTAACTGAGCGTTTACGTCGCTACACGAGTCGCAAAATATGCCTCATAATGCCTGTCGAATCCGTAACGACCCCAAAAGACAATAAAACCATTATACCTTATCTAACACAAAAATGCAAAAAGAAAATCAATGAACTACAAAAGATAGTCTTTCAAAGCTTTGGTCAAAGCCTGATAACCAGTAATACTGAGATGCAGCCCATCAGTTGTATATTCTTTTTTGAGTTGGCCTGCTTGATCTATCAAACTATCAAAAACTGGCACAAATTCTACCTGCATATAGGCAGAAGCAAGCTCTTGATAGGCTTGATTCCATTTCTGAATTTTTTCATTCGTGCGGATATAGACTGTCTGCTTGTACTCCTCGCTCTCATTGACTGGCAAAATGGAAAGCAATTTAATCTCAGTCAATGGATAATCGCGAGCAATGGATTGTATGATAGCTTCAAGATTATTGAGAGCCTGATTTACAAGTACATCTTTTCCGATATCATTTGTCCCAATCAGAAGGACAATTTTATCTACTGTTCCACCGTAAAGATGCGCATCTAGATTCTCTAGTAACAGCCCTGTCTGATAACCTCGAATGCCTCGATTGACAATGGTCTTTGCAGTCCCAAATAACTCCTGCAGAGGGTAGTATTCGACAATGGAATCCCCAATAAAAAGAATGTCTGGTTCAACAACAGAAACTTGATTTAAGTGACGGTATTTGGTTTGGATTTTGCCCTGTTCCTTTAGTAACCAATTTTCTAATAACTGTACTGCCACTTCATTCTCCTTTTTCTAACCAGTTTTCCAAGACTTGATAAACTCCTCCTTGTCTGTTAGCTGGCGCTAGAGCAGTCGCCACAGCTTTAGCTTTCTCATCAGCATTTTCCATCGCATAGGCAATCCCAGCCATTTCAAGCATTTCAACATCATTTTCACTATCGCCAAAAGCCATTATTTGTTGGGGGTTCAAGTCCCAGCGCTTGAGTAATTCTTCCAAGCCCCATGCTTTATGAATTCCAGCTTGAAGGATATCAATGCAACCATAGCCACTGGATACAGCCCGAACACGGCCATCAAAGAGGTCATTAATCTCTGCCAATACCGAATTCAACCGTTCCTCACCAACAACCATACTCATCTTGAGCACACCACCAAAGAGGTCAGAGGTTAATTCATCCACAAACTGCATCCGTTGGTAGAATTTTTCAATCATTTCTGGAGTCATAAAACTTTCAAGGTCTGTAAAAATCGTACCTTCCTTGACGAAACCACCCTTCATCCCCGTTACAACAAATTGATTTTGACACTCTCGACCCTTGAAATGAGCCAAAGCCTTGTCGACAATGCCATCATCCCAAGTCTGGGCCTGAATCAGTTCATTGTTTTCAAAAATACGAGCACCATTAGCAACCACCAGAACCACTCGATTCACCAAGTGCTCCAGTAGTTGCCTCATGCGGTGAATTTCATTCCCCGTCGCGATGACAAAACGAATCTCCCTCTGATCCAACTGATCTAAAATCTTTTCCAGTCGTGGGAGATCAAGCTGGCCTCTAGCATCCAGCAAGGTCCCATCCATATCTGTCGCAATTACTTTAATCGTCATTTTCTTTCCTCTGGATTTAAGCTAGTCCCACTTCAATCCCACATGTTCATTCATTTCTTTATAAGCTGTATCAATTCGTTCCTTAGTCGCTTCATCTAACTGGTCACGATGACTACCACCCTCGATAAAATCTTCTAAGATGTAGGTTTGGTAAAGGTAGAGTGGATAACCTTCTGGAGAATAGGTTCCTTTTGGTGTACGGTTTACCCAAGAAGGATGCGCTTTGGCAGTTTCGATTGTCGTCTTACCGGCTTTTTTCTTAATGGTCACATCCATGAGCACGCCACGTTCAGTCCACTTAGCATTTTCTACCCCTTCCATGGTCTCAATTCGTTGATTTGAAATGAAGTTCCCCATTGAATAGATAATGAGTTTCTTGTCCCCATCTTTTTCAACCGTTTCAGATGGTTCAACGACGTGAGGGTGACCTCCAAATATAATATCTGCTCCCCAATCAATCATCTTGTGATATAAAGCTTTTTGCTCTTCAGTCGGTTCTATGCGATACTCAACACCCATTTGTGGCATGATAATGGTAATATCTGCTTCCTTTTCCGCTCGTTCAATTTCAGACTTCATTTTATTCTCATCTAAATCTGAAAGATAGTGATTATAATCCTCCTGAGAAATATTTTGCTCAATTCCATTAAATCCATAAGAATAAGCCAAAAGTGCAACCTTGATACCATTCACTTCCTTAATGACCAGCGGAGCCTGATCACGTGGCTCGTGTGTATAAACTCCAATTGGAGTGATTCCAGCCTTCTTAATAATATCGGCCGTTGAAATAACTCCCTCAATTTGCGAATCCAAAATATGATTATGAGCCAAATCTAGAACATGATAACCTGCATCCTTAATAGCATCCATAACTTCAGCAGGAGCATTAAAGAGAGGATAACCTGCTAAATAATGATCCTTATTAATGGTCCCTTCAAAGTCACCAATAGCTAAGTCTGCTTGCTTAAGCCAAGGTGTCACATACTCAAAATTCTCATGAAAATCATAGGTTCCATCATCCTTTTTTGCTGAAAAGTAAAGAATATCATGATAAAGCAAATCACCATGAGCCATAATTCTAGCAGTTTTTTCCTCTTCCTGATCTTTGGAATGTTGATTCGTCTTATTAGCTTCTTGAGAAATAGTATCCTTTTTCTGACTAGTCAAGGGAATTCCTTGAAAACTTTCAAACAACAAGACCAAGCCCATTGATAAAGCAACTGCTAGCAAAAGTATCGCCACAAATCCCTTATTACTCCACTTACGATAACTCCTAAAAAAGTTTACAAACCCCCTCATAAAACGAAAAGCTGAACCACTCTGATTTCTATCTTGTCTTCTTTGCATCTTCATTCTCCCTACTTTCTTATGCAAGCCTTTTCTTTTTATTATATCACAGATAAGAAATTCTTTCACAACTGAATCGAACCTGCTAGGTATTTTCTATATAAACTTAATGCCGTAATGCTTTCAATCCTTGTCATTTTGTGATATCATGTAGAGGTAATGAAAGGAGAGAAAATGTCTGCTATAGAACGTATTACAAAAGCTGCTCACTTGATTGATATGAACGATATTATCCGCGAGGGGAACCCAACTCTACGCGCAGTTGCTGAGGAAGTTACTTTCCCCCTATCTGATCAGGAAATCATCCTTGGTGAAAAGATGATGCAATTCCTCAAACATTCCCAAGATCCTGTCATGGCTGAAAAATTGGGACTCCGCGGTGGGGTTGGACTGGCTGCTCCTCAATTGGATATCTCAAAACGCATTATCGCTGTTTTGGTACCTAATATTGTCGAAGAAGGTGAAACTCCAAAGGAAGCCTACGACTTACAAGCCATTATGTATAATCCAAAAATCGTCTCGCACTCTGTTCAAGACGCTGCTCTTGGTGAAGGAGAAGGTTGCCTGTCTGTTGACCGTAACGTGCCTGGCTACGTAGTTCGCCATGCCCGCGTTACTGTTGACTACTTTGACAAAGATGGGGAAAAACACCGTATCAAGCTCAAAGGTTACAACTCCATCGTTGTTCAGCATGAAATTGACCACATCAACGGAATCATGTTTTACGATCGTATCAATGAAAAAGACCCATTTGCAGTTAAAGATGGTTTACTAATTCTAGAATAAAGAAAATCCCGTTGCAAGACGGGGTTTTGTGTTATAATAGAGGAATGAAAACAAATGATATTGTCTATGGCGTCCACGCCGTTACCGAAGCCCTCCATGCAAATACTGGAAACAAACTCTACCTCCAAGAAGATCTCCGAGGTAAGAATGTTGAGAAAGTCAAGGAACTGGCTACAGAAAAGAAGGTATCCATTTCTTGGACTTCAAAAAAATCCCTCTCTGAGATGACTGAAGGTGCTGTCCACCAAGGTTTTGTTCTACGAGTGTCTGAATTTGCCTATAGCGAATTAGAACACATCCTAGCAAAAACACGTCAAGAAGAAAATCCACTTCTATTGATTCTGGATGGCTTAACTGACCCTCACAACCTAGGATCCATCCTGAGAACAGCCGACGCGACCAATGTTTCAGGTGTCATCATTCCTAAACACCGTGCTGTCGGTGTTACTCCTGTCGTTGCCAAAACAGCCACAGGTGCTATTGAGCACGTTCCAATTGCCCGAGTGACAAATCTGAGCCAAACTCTGGACAAACTAAAGGATGAAGGCTTCTGGACCTTTGGAACAGATATGAATGGGACTCCTTGCCATAAGTGGAATACAAAAGGGAAAATTGCCCTCATAATCGGAAATGAAGGAAAAGGAATCTCTAGCAACATCAAAAAGCAGGTCGATGAAATGATCACCATTCCTATGAATGGACATGTTCAAAGCCTTAATGCCAGTGTTGCTGCGGCCATTCTTATGTATGAAGTTTTCCGAAATCGCCTATAAAAGAGGCTGGACAAAAACTTACTTCTAAATAGAACCGCACAGTGATTTCAGCTTTGCTCACAATAAAGCTGAAATCACTGTGCGGTTTTTGAATAGCTGATTTGTAGATTAAATTCTTGAACAATTTTGTAAAATCCATACTCATGAAAATGAGTCCTATCTCTACTACGCTGGTCTACTTGTCTCTAACATACACTCTGAACACGCCAAAAATATTCTCTAATTTGCTAAAAGTGCAATTAATTGCCCTCCTCCATTTGACATAGATACTAGATTCTTCTTAGATATATCATGTGTTCTAAACGAAGTTTCCTAAAGAAATTCTAAGTTGTATCGTAACCAATTGATTTCTGAGTCCCTTATATAAGAAAATGAGCATCTCCAACTACGAGAATGCTCATTTTTTATTGTATAGGCACATTTTTACATCTGTTTTAAACGTTCAATCCGTTCTGAGATAGGTGGGTGGGTATAAAAGAGTTTTTGGAACCCTCCCCCTTTCTTGGGATCATTGATATAAAGTGCACTACTGGCATCATCTACAGGACGACTCATAGGTTTACTATTATCCAACTTATGGAGAGCATTAATCATCCCTTGAGGATTGCGCGTCAACTCGACACTGGAAGCATCAGCTAGGAATTCCCTCTGACGAGAAATAGCGAGTTGTACCAAGGTTGCAGCGAGAGGTGCCAGCACAATAGCTAATAAAGAAACCACTAGCATAATGATTTCAAGACCATTTCCGTCTCGATCATCGTCACTTCGTCTGCGACCTGCTCCGCCCCACCACATCATACGACCTGCCATACTAGAAAGCATGGTGATAGCACTAGCAAGGGCAACAGCAATAGTCGAAATACGGATATCGTAATTACGAATATGACTGACTTCATGTCCCATAACAGCTTCTAGTTCTTCACGATTCATGATAGCTAGGAGACCTGAAGTTGCAGCAACTGCAGCATTTTGAGGATTGGAACCTGTCGCAAAGGCATTTAAGGCTGGATCATCAATGATGAAAACACGAGGCATAGGAATCTGAGCGACCATAGCCATATCTTCCACTACATGATAGAGGCCTGGTGCCGTTTGTTCATCCACCTCACGCGCCCCATTCATAGACATGACAATCTCAGTAGACTGAAAAATCATGGATAAAGCATAGATAAAGCCGATAATCAGTGCGATAACCAAACCACCAAGCCCAGATCGCATAAAGAGGTAACCAACCGCATAGCCAACAAGAGCTAAGAGTAGGAAAAATACCAGCAACAAAATCCAGGTTTTTCGTTTATTGCTTGCAATTTGATCAAACAGCATCTTAGTCACCTAAACCGCTAAAATCAACCTTAGGAACTGCCTTTTCCTCTTCTGGTGTTTGAAGGAAATCTGCTGCTTTAAATCCAAACATTCCAGCGATAATATTGCTTGGGAAAGTCTCTAATTTTACATTGTAGTTGCTGACAACACTGTTGTAAAGTTGACGAGAGTAAGAAATTTTATTTTCTGTGTTTGTCAACTCCTCTTGCAATTTAACAAAGTTGGCACTAGCTTTCAAATCTGGATAGCTTTCTGCAACTGCAAAAATACCTGAAATCTGACGAGTGAGGGCATCACTAGCTTTCATAGCTTCTGCTGGAGAAGTCGCTGCCGCTACTTGGTTACGCAGTTCTGCCACCTTTTCAAGGGTAGAACCTTCATATTTGGCATAACCTTTTACAGTCTCAATCAAGTTTGGCAAGAGATCATTTCGACGCTTCAATTGAACATCAATCTGACTCCAAGCCTCCTTGGTTTGCATACGATTTTTAACCAAACCGTTATAGCTAACAATCACAAAAATCACAACAAGAGCGATAACTCCAAGAATAATCCAAGTCATGATATAAGTCCTTTCTGTTTTTAGATTAGTACCAGTATATCAAATTTTTTATGATTGTGGTAAAATAAGATGATACTAAAGAAGGAAATAACTATGAAACCAGAAACATTTTACAACTTGCTGGCCGAGCAGAACCTTCCACTTTCGGACCAGCAAAAAGAACAATTTGAACGTTATTTTGAGCTCTTGGTCGAGTGGAATGAAAAGATTAATTTAACAGCCATTACGGACAAGGATGAAGTTTATCTCAAACATTTTTACGATTCGATTGCACCTATTCTGCAAGGCTTGATTCCCAATGAAAATATCAAATTGCTTGATATTGGAGCCGGGGCAGGATTTCCTAGTCTACCAATGAAAATCCTCTATCCTCAGTTAGATGTGACTATCATTGATTCACTCAACAAGCGCATCAACTTCCTCCAACTGTTGGCTCAAGAACTGGATTTGAACGATGTTCATTTCTACCATGGGCGTGCAGAAGACTTTGCCCAAGACAAGAACTTCCGTGCTCAGTATGATTTTGTAACGGCTCGTGCGGTTGCCCGTATGCAGGTCTTGTCTGAATTGACAATTCCTTACCTTAAAGTTGGTGGCAAACTATTAGCACTCAAGGCCAGCAATGCGCCTGAGGAGTTATTTGAAGCTAAGAATGCTCTCAACCTCCTTTTTAGTAAAGTCGAAGACAATCTCAGCTACGCCCTACCAAATGGAGATCCGCGTTATATCACAGTGGTAGAAAAGAAAAAAGAAACGCCCAACAAATACCCAAGAAAGGCTGGCATGCCAAATAAACGCCCGCTTTAAATTTTTTAGTAAAAAAATATTTACAAAGTTTGTAATTTCTGCTATACTATCACAAGCAAAGGTTTTTAATGTCATCCCGTGAGGTGACGAAGACGCAGAAATATTTGAAACTCTTTAAAGTCTAGATTTTAAAGAAGTCTTACTCTGAGGGCCTATTGCTGTAAAATAATGGGCTCTTTTTTGATGCCCAAAAGTGAGGTTTATATGAAACAAGAATCAACTGTTGATTTGTTACTAGACGTTGACCAACGTCCTTCGGCTGGAAAAGGAATTCTCCTTAGTTTCCAACACGTTTTCGCCATGTTTGGGGCGACCATCTTGGTACCATTGATTTTGGGAATGCCTGTATCTGTTGCCCTTTTTGCTTCAGGTGTTGGAACACTCATCTACATGATTTCAACTGGTTTTAAAGTTCCAGTTTATCTAGGTTCTTCATTTGCATTTATCACAGCAATGTCACTTGCTATGAAAGAAATGGGTGGTGATGTATCTGCTGCCCAAACAGGGGTTATCTTGACTGGTTTGGTCTATGTCCTTGTGGCTACAAGTGTTCGTTTTGCAGGTACAAAATGGATTGATAAACTCTTGCCACCAATCATCATCGGTCCTATGATCATCGTTATCGGTCTTGGACTTGCAGGTTCAGCTGTTACCAATGCTGGTCTTGTAGCTGATGGAAATTGGAAAAATGCTCTTGTAGCAGTTGTTACTTTCTTGATTGCTGCATTTATCAATACAAAAGGAAAAGGCTTCCTACGAATCATTCCATTCCTCTTTGCCATTATCGGTGGTTACCTCTTCGCACTAACCCTTGGCTTGGTTGACTTTACACCAGTTCTTAAAGCCAACTGGTTTGAGATTCCTGGTTTCTACTTGCCATTTAGCACAGGTGGTACCTTTAAAGAATACAATCTTTACTTTGGTCCAGAAACCATCGCCATCTTACCAATCGCTATCGTAACAATTTCTGAACATATCGGAGACCATACTGTTTTGGGTCAAATCTGTGGCCGTCAATTCTTGAAAGAACCAGGTCTTCACCGTACTCTTCTTGGTGACGGTATCGCAACTTCTGTTTCTGCCTTCCTTGGTGGACCAGCCAATACAACTTACGGAGAAAATACAGGGGTTATCGGTATGACTCGTATCGCTTCTGTCTCAGTTATCCGTAACGCTGCCCTTATCGCAATTGCCCTTAGCTTCCTTGGCAAATTTACTGCCTTGATTTCAACCATTCCAAATGCTGTACTTGGTGGTATGTCAATCCTTCTCTATGGAGTTATCGCCAGCAACGGTTTGAAAGTCTTGATCAAAGAACGTGTTGATTTTGGTCAAATGCGTAACCTAATCATCGCAAGTGCTATGTTGGTCCTTGGACTTGGAGGAGCTATCCTTAAACTTGGTCCAGTTACACTTTCAGGTACTGCCCTATCAGCCATGACAGGAATCATCTTGAACTTAATCTTGCCATACGAAAATAAAGACTAAGAGTCTAAACATATCAAAAAACGAGCATTTCCAATTACGGAAGTGCTCATTTTTCTTCTTTCTAAAAAAGGAAAGCCCTGCGGCCTTCCCTTGTCTTACTTACGTTTCTTCTTCGCTTTTTTCATTTTATTCGCCATGCGTTTCATGGATTGTTTCATAGCAAATTCACCGATTTTACCTTTTAGACCGCCACCAAACATCTGGCTCATATCTGGCATTCCTGCTCCTCCGAGAGCGGATAAGTCAGGCATACCACCTTGTCCCATCATTCCTTCAAGGGCAGACATATCCATCCCTCCCATATTTGGCATATTTTTTGGAAGGTTGTTTGGATTGATTCCCATTTGCTTCATCATCTTGTTCATATCGCCAGACATGACTCCCTGCATAAGCTGTTTAGCCTGGTTAAAGTCTTTAATGAATTTATTAACTTCGACAAAGGTATTTCCAGAACCAGCTGCGATACGACGGCGACGGCTTGGATTTAACAAATCTGGATTTTCACGTTCTTCAGGTGTCATGGAAGATACAATGGCACGTTTGCGCGCAATCTGACGCTCATCCACCTTCATATTTTGAATGGCTGGATTGTTGGCCATACCTGGAATCATCTTGAGCAAGTCTTCCATTGGCCCCATGTTTTGCACCTGATCCAACTGATCGATGAAATCATTGAAATCAAAGGTGTTTTCACGCATCTTCTCAGCCATTTCAAGGGCTTTTTGCTCATCGTATTCTTGAGAAGCTTTCTCAATCAGAGTGAGCATATCCCCCATGCCAAGGATACGACTAGACATACGGTCTGGGTGGAAGGTCTCAATGTCCGTAATCTTTTCACCTGTACCAGTGAACTTGATTGGTTTTTCAGTAATGTGACGAACAGATAGAGCCGCACCACCACGAGTGTCCCCATCAATCTTGGTAAGGATGACCCCAGTCACTTCCAACTGAGCATTAAACTCACGCGCAACATTGGCCGCTTCTTGACCAATCATGGCATCAACGACAAGCAGGATTTCATTTGGTTGAGCCAGTGCTTTCACGTCACGAAGCTCATTCATCAAAAGCTCATCAATCTGCAAACGACCTGCCGTATCAATCAAGACATAGTCATTATGATTAGCTTGAGCTTGTTCCAAACCTTGACGAACAATCTCCACAGCTGGAACCTCTGTCCCAAGAGCGAAAACCGGCACATCAATCTGTTGTCCCAAGGTCTTAAGCTGGTCAATGGCAGCTGGACGATAAATATCCGCCGCAATCATCAAAGGACGAGCATTTTCTTCTTTCTTGAGTTTGTTGGCCAATTTACCAGCAAAGGTTGTTTTACCAGCCCCCTGCAAACCAACCATCATGATGATTGTAGGAATCTTAGGTGACTTGATAATTTCTGCCGTATCAGAACCTAAAACAGCTGTCAGTTCCTCATCAACGATTTTGATAATCTGTTGCGCTGGATTAAGGGTATCAATGACCTCATGTCCGACTGCACGCTCACGAACTTTCTTAATAAAGTCCTTTACAACAGGCAAGGCAACGTCAGCTTCAAGCAAGGCTAAGCGAATCTCTTTAGTTGCCTCTTGAACATCAGATTCAGAGATTTTTCCTTTTTTACGTAGATTTTTAAAGACGTTCTGCAAACGTTCTGTTAAACTTTCAAATGCCATTTTTCTTCCTCTTATTCTCTATTATCAATGCTTGTTAAAATTTCTATCTGCTCCTGCAGAAAGTCATCCTTGGGATAGCGCTCCAAAATCTGGTCAAAAATTTGACTGCGGACAATGTAGTCCGAGTACATATGCAATTTCATCTCATAATCTTCCAGAATCTTTTCTGTCCGCTTGATATTATCATAGACAGCCTGACGACTGACACCGAATTCCTCGGCAATCTCAGCAAGACTGTAATCATCAGCGTAGTAGAGCTCTATATAATTCATTTGCTTGTCTGTCAACAGCGCTGCATAAAATTCAAAGAGCGCATTCATACGATTGGTTTTTTCGATTTCCATAACTTTTATTATACCAAAAATTAGCCTAATCTACCACACCAGGAAGTCAATCCGAGAAGATAGCTAGCTAAATTTGAAAAAGACATGAGCCTAGCCCCAAGTAATTTCCAATTGATAACTGGCAAAGGGATGTCCCTCTTGATTTTGTAGTTGATAATCTAGTTCAATCTTTTGTCTATCAACTTGATAATGGCTCGTTTGGATGATAAACTCCTGCATGCCCATAGGTGTGGGAATATAGGCTAAACTATCACTATCCTTTAAAAAGCGCATAATGGTCTTGGGATTGGAAAAACGGCTCATCACCAGTTCTTGACCATGGAATTTAATCACTACTTTTTCCTTTTCCTCATTGTAGAAAAGCAGGTAGCTATAATCTCCTTTTTCATGCACTTCCACGTCATAGAGTTGGTCAATCACTTCCAACTGCTCATCAAACTGAATCGTATTTCGCATCCGAATCTTCACATCAGGTCCTCTTTCTTGTCTCTTGTCCTACTATTTTACCAAAAAGAGCAGGATTTTGCTATAATGGTCATATGAACGAAAAAGTATTCCGTGACCCAGTTCACAACTACATCCATGTCAATAATCAAATCATCTACGACTTGATTAATACAAAAGAATTTCAGCGTTTGCGTCGTATCAAACAACTGGGAACTTCCAGTTATACCTTCCACGGTGGAGAACACAGTCGCTTCTCTCACTGTCTAGGAGTCTATGAGATTGCACGACGTATCACGGAGATTTTTGAAGAAAAATATCCTGAAGAATGGAATCCTGCCGAGTCTCTCTTGACCATGACCGCTGCTCTCCTACATGACCTTGGGCATGGTGCTTACTCCCATACTTTTGAACATCTCTTTGATACAGACCATGAAGCCATTACTCAGGAGATTATCCAAAGTCCTGAAACGGAGATTCACCAAGTCCTACTACAAGTAGCGCCAGATTTTCCAGAAAAGGTAGCCAGTGTCATCGACCATACCTACCCTAACAAGCAGGTCGTGCAACTCATTTCCAGTCAGATTGATGCGGACCGCATGGACTATCTCTTGCGCGACTCCTATTTTACAGGAGCATCCTATGGGGAATTTGACCTTACTCGCATTCTCCGAGTCATTCGTCCTATCGAAAATGGCATCGCCTTTCAGCGCAATGGCATGCACGCCATCGAAGACTACGTCCTCAGTCGCTACCAGATGTATATGCAGGTCTATTTCCACCCAGCAACACGTGCCATGGAAGTTCTCCTACAGAATCTCCTCAAACGCGCCAAGGAACTCTATCCTGAAGAAAAAGATTTCTTTGCACGAACTTCTCCACATCTCCTGCCTTTCTTTGAAAAAAATGTGACCTTATCTGACTATTTGGCACTGGATGATGGTGTCATGAACACCTACTTCCAGCTTTGGATGACCAGTCCTGACAAGATTCTCGCAGATTTATCGCAACGCTTTGTCAACCGCAAGGTCTTTAAATCCATTACCTTTTCACAAGAAGATCAAGACCAGCTCGCTAGCATGAGAAAATTGGTTGAGGATATCGGCTTTGATCCTGCCTACTACACTGCTATTCATAAGAACTTTGACCTCCCTTATGATATCTATCGTCCCGAATCTGAAAATCCACGGACACAGATTGAGATTTTACAGAAAAATGGAGAACTAGCCGAACTCTCTAGCCTGTCTCCTATCGTCCAATCCCTTGCCGGCAGTCGCCACGGAGATAATCGCTTTTATTTTCCTAAAGAAATGTTAGACCAAAACAGCATCTTCGCAAGCATTACCCAGCAATTTTTACACTTGATTGAGAACGATCATTTTACCCCAAATAAAAACTAGAAGAGGAATTTTATGAGTATTAAACTAATCGCCGTCGATATTGACGGAACCCTAGTTAACAGCCAAAAGGAGATTACTCCTGAGGTCTTTTCTGCCATCCAAGATGCCAAAGAAGCTGGTGTCAAAGTCGTCATTGCAACTGGACGCCCTATCGCAGGTGTTTCCAAACTTCTAGACGACTTACAGTTGAGAGATGAAGGCGACTATGTCGTGACCTTCAATGGTGCCCTGGTCCAAGAAACTGCTACAGGCCATGAGATTATCAGCGAATCTTTGTCTTATGAGGATTATCTGGATATGGAATTTCTCAGTCGTAAGCTTGGTGTTCACATGCATGCTATTACTAAGGATGGTATCTACACTGCAAATCGCAATATCGGAAAATATACAGTGCACGAATCAACCCTCGTCAGCATGCCCATCTTCTACCGCACCCCTGAAGAAATGGCTGACAAGGAAATTGTCAAATGTATGTTTATCGATGAACCAGAAATTCTCGATGCTGCGATTGAAAAGATACCAGCCGAATTTTACGAACGCTACTCCATCAACAAATCTGCTCCTTTCTACCTCGAACTCCTTAAAAAGAATGTAGACAAGGGTTCAGCTATTACTCACCTAGCTGAAAAACTCGGATTGACCAAAGATGAAACCATGGCTATTGGTGACGAAGAAAATGACCGTGCCATGCTGGAAGTCGTTGGGAATCCCGTTGTCATGGAAAACGGAAATCCAGAAATCAAAAAAATCGCCAAATACATCACTAAAACAAATGACGAATCTGGCGTTGCCCATGCCATCCGTACATGGGTACTGTAAAAGGAAAGAATAGACGAAAACCGCTCAGCTGAGCGGTTTTTTATAAGTTAGAGAATCGCTAATATTATCTAAATGTACAGTTACTTAAATCTTGAGAGTACAAAAACTTATTGATGAAGCTGATTTAATTCTTATTGGTTGTACAGTTACTTAAATCTTGAGAGTACAAAAACCCAACATAAATACCTTCTCTTGTAGCCATTGTTGTACAGTTACTTAAATCTTGAGAGTACAAAAACCTGCTAGTGAGTATGACTGGTCATCTTCTAGTTGTACAGTTACTTAAATCTTGAGAGTACAAAAACTTGTTACGAGAAATCAAAGAACCGTCAAAAGTTGTACAGTTACTTAAATCTTGAGAGTACAAAAACAATGGTGCAAGAAGGGCAATCTAGTCGGTGGTTGTACAGTTACTTAAATCTTGAGAGTACAAAAACTTGATGATATCTAGGAATTGTTCGATTGTAGTTGTACAGTTACTTAAATCTTGAGAGTACAAAAACTGGTTTTGAAGAACGTTACGGCAAAACTTGGTTGTACAGTTACTTAAATCTTGAGAGTACAAAAACCAAAGGATGAGTTCTATGTAGTCGAAAATAGTTGTACAGTTACTTAAATCTTGAGAGTACAAAAACGCATCGCTACTCAAATGGATAGTCTTGCGAGTTGTACAGTTACTTAAATCTTGAGAGTACAAAAACCCTGGAACACTCCTTTCAATCTGGTGCATGTTGTACAGTTACTTAAATCTTGAGAGTACAAAAACCTCAAATTAGTCAATTTTGATTTTTGTTCCCTCAAAAATATTATAAAGCCTTAAATCTCACTCGTCAATACTATTCTTCCAAATATTTCAATAACATTGGATTGATTGATTCAACACGAAATTTTGTTTTCATTTTGTACTGATACAAATTATTCAAAATTTTTAATGCTACTTGAGCTTCTACAGATAAACTCATGTGGAGAATGTCCGAGCTAAATAAATAGGATCCAATTTTTCTTAAAGAAGTTAAAAATTCTTGTTCATCAGGTATTTGATTTATTGGATACTGATTGGTAAAGCGATCATACATAAATTCTAGAGAATATAAATGATCAACATAATCGGAAACAATATTGATTTCCTCTAAAACTTCTTTCGTGACATGAAGATAACCTTCATTGGAAGGAAATAAAACAATATATATTGAATCTCTATGATTAGTCAGAAACTCCATTTTCTCGCAACATTCAACAAAATCATTATAGGATAAAAAATCATCCAAATTTCGTAAGACAAGCAAAAACTTTTTAGAACTATTCGTCGCTATAATTTCTAACATGGAAAGAAATAATAAAAACTTTGTCTTATTGTCTACAAATTCAAAGGATATATTTTTATCATTTTTTCCAAAGTATGGTAAAAAATTTTTTTGAATTAATTGATCCGTATTAAAATATTTTGCTTCAGTATGATATATAATATCATCTATTTGAAGATTCAATTTCTGATTCAATAAAAGTGAAATCCTATCTAGATTGTCATTGATATTTTCGATTTGCTCCATTATCTCTATAGAATTAATCTTTTTCTTTATATAATCATAAGCTACTGTTCCTTTTTTATATTCCATTTGTTCAATTAAATCATTGATATTGGACACTTGAATTACACTAAATTCTGACCGGGAAACCATTGTATCGTCTATTAGTATTTTAGGCTCATTTTGTTCAAATAGAACTAAATCTTCCTCACTATATTTTTTTCCTCCAAAATACCACAATAGTATCTGCCAAATATAGTACTTTAGTTGCTGATCTTGTCCCACAATTTGAGTAAATTGGCCAAAACTTAATGAAATATTATCCTTATACGGATGACTAATGTTCATTTTCATATAACTACCAACTTATTATCACTGACTACTTCTTCTTGCTTTGTTTTCCCACCAATTATTAAAACCATTTCAGAAAATTGTTTTTCAGTCACTGCTAGCAAACGGACATTCCCACTTGGTAAATTACTCTGACTTAATTTTTTATAGAATTTACTAGCAAAACTTCTGTTAGGACAGGTTCTATAATAAACCGAAAATTGTAACATTTCAAAACCATTAGCAATTAAGTCTTTTCGAAAGTTACGATAGACTCTCTTTTCTTGATTGGTTTCCATCGGTAAATCAAAAAAACATAATAATCTCAATGCTTCATACCTCATTTCCTTAACTCCATTCTATACTTGAAACCACCGGACAGTAAAATTTGCTAGTATCCTTATCTGAAATACATTTTAGAAAACCTTTGACGTATTTATCCATAGCTACCGTCACTGAACACGTTTCTTTCCCATAACGAATCTTTGCATTTAGTGTGTCTGTTAATGCCAGTCGAAATTCATATTTCAAATACTCTTCATCTCGTAAATTTTGATAGACCCAAACATCGACAATCTGCCGAAAGGGTTCCATTAAATCATCAACAAGGTTAAATTGATTATATTCATTCTTATGGAAAATTCCTATTAAGGGATTTAACCCATACCCAGAAATAATACGTGCCATCTGAGCTCTCATGATAGCATAACCATAATTTAGACCAGCATTGATGACATCCGTTTCCTGTTGTGTAAGGCGCACGAATTTTTTTCCAAATAATTCATTAAAATAGACTTTTGCAGCATGGCCTTCACGATTGGTTTTATCTCCAAAATCAATATGCTCTTTATACTCCGCTAATAATTGTATACAATCAATATTCTTCTCAAACATTGAAAGAACATCTTGCTGATTGTTTATTTTGAAATAAGTAACTATCTGCCATAATTTGTCTTTTTGTTCCTGTGTCCACAATAATTGTTCCTGTAATTTTTTATAAGCTCTAAAATGGCCATTTTGAGAATGATAAATTCCTGTAGGCAAGTGCTCATTATCACAGACAATTAAGGCAATATTATACTTACTTAAAGCACTTAACAACCTTAGAGTTACAACAGTCTCCCCTCCTTCTGCTACAATTATCGAAATATCACTCAATGGGATAATATAGTCTTGACCAATTTTCTTAATTAAAAGGTTATCCAACTTCAATTGCATTTTTTCACTCTGACAGACATGCACAATTCTCCAAGTCATCGTATTTTCCTCTTTCACAAAACGAAAACACCCAGCCATAAATGACAGGGTGTTGAATTCGGCATGAAGCCTTATCTTTGTAGCTTCTGCAAGATTTAAGTAACTGTGCAAGGCGTCCCTTGCAGTTACTATTATAATACATCTTACAAGCGTTTGCAACTCTTTTTTAAATATTTTTTAAAATTTGAGTTTTGGTTTCTCACCCTCTTTTTTGATAAAATGTTTATTACCCAAAACATCTGTTTTAATTTTATAAATAGAGAGTCCTTTCTTTCCCAATCCTTTTAAACAGCGTCCATTAGATGTCGTATTAAACACTTTAATTCTTTCTTTGCCTTCAAAATTTCCTTTATAATAAGGTTTTAATTCTACATAGTGTTTTTGGTTTGGCATTGTTCTAGATAAGAACCTAAAAATTTGTTCCTCCTTAATTTCCGTATCCTTAATCAAAAGCAAGTCATTTTTATATAAGGTAAATTTAAATTCTGAATGCTCGCTCACTCCTTCTTTTTCTTTAATTTCATTATATTTATCAATAGTTATAGAATAAGTTCCAGTCTTCTTTTCAAATTGTAAATCTGCATATTTTAATCCAAGCAACTCATACTTCTCCGTCTGATGATTAAAATAGACATCTGTTCTCCAAGGATTTAATTGACGTAGGATTACTTTATTTTTACTATTAGAAGGAGTTATGTTAATAAATGATTCAGGAATATTTTTATCATAATATTTTAGACTTTTAATTTCTGGTCCATTGCCTTTTTTACTGTACTTACGGATTGGTCCATTTTCTTGTTTGTATTTCTCAAAAGGATTACAAGAAACTTCTTTATTCTTCTCATTAAATTCTTTTGAAGGATAGGTTCTTAGAATCTCTTCAATTACCTTTTCAAACATCTGAGGATCTTTGTGATACATTAAGAATTTACTCTTGTCTTTATTGTAAATTTTAATGAAAGCATCATATCCCGATTGACTATAGATATCTTTAATCTTACCTAAAACATAAGTTTCTTCAGACTTATCTTTATCCAACTTTGCTTTTCTTGTTGCGTAAATAGTAGCGTCTGAAATTTTTCGATTGAATTTTGAATCTACTTGATAAGAAAATAGTATACTATCCTCAAACTTCTTGCTACTTAATGTATCAACAAAATGGTCATAAGGAGCTTTAAACACTAACTCTTTGTATTCATCATCAGTTAACGAAATAATTTCGCCTGTCTTTGAATCAACAAATCGATCCTCTTTATAAGAAATTAGGGTATTAGCTTGTTTTTTCCATAACATTAATTGACTTGAAGCAGCAATAATTAAGGCATCAACAGCATGATGATGGTAAGTCTCACGAGACTTTTCAAGCCTCCACTTTCTTCTTAGCTGAGAGGTAAATTGTCCACGTACCACCGAAATAGTTGTATCGAATTTATGGGCTTTGTAAAAATCTTGTAGAGCATTTAAAACAACGCGAGAGGAATATCGAGTATCAACTAAATTCCGTTCGATAAACTTCTGCTTCACTTCAATTTTACTAATGTCTTCTTCCGTTAAAAGGTAATCTTTCTTTTTATTACCTAATAATTTAGAATCTTTTACATATGATTTAAACTCACGATATGACCAAGCATCATCCATACTGTCTAATGCCTGAAACGGTGTTCGCTGCCCCTTCTCCTGGTTTGCTGTAGCTAGAACCAATACTTTATTAGATAGACTATCATCAAACGATAAAGATAGAGGTAAAATATGATCAATTTCGTACTTGTACTGATTGTGAATTAAATCTGAAATTGGAATATTCTTCCCAGTATAGAGACACTTCTCTCCCTGCTGGTGCCATAAACGAATCTTAGTAGCCAATTCCTTATGCCCATGAAAAATACTATCTGGTAACTCTTTTTTTCCATTGTATTGGAATGCAGCCTTTTCCATAGCAGCATTTTTCTCATCATGGTTTGCCTTTTGACGTTTTATATAATCTTTCTTAGCATCTTCTTCGTTATTTTCTCGCGCCATTTCGATAACAATATTATCAAAGATACCATATTTTTTAGTTGCTTCGTTGATTATCTTTATGGCCTGTCTGACAGACTTTGCTACCACAGGATTATAGATTTCTTCTGTTACTTCTTTTTCATCAATATACTTAGTTCTTTTTGATGTTTCTTTAAATTTTTGTTTACCCAATCGTGTTAGAATTGCCATCTGCTCTTCTGAAGTTTCATAGAGTTCTGGTATCAATTCTATCATGAGTTTAAGAGAAAAATTATGCCATCCCTTACTAAATAGACTACTATTATTTTTTCTAAATTGAACCAATTCAAGTATTTGGTCTTGACTAAATACATCCATTAACTTTGTATTAATCGCTTCTTCTATACCTTCTCGTTCAGTATTTAGAGTTAAAATATGAGCAAGCTCATCTAGAACTTCTCTAGAAAATTCTCCAACTGGAATTGTTTCTAGCAACTGCATTTTTCGATAGACTTCAAAAGTATGCATTTCAGGTTTATTGTTTACATCAACTCGATAACCACGTATCTGATCTACTGAAGCATCAATCATTTTAGCAATGTATTTCAATAAAGTTGAAGCCCCTAATGTTTTCGCCGACTTCGCATATTCAACGATTGTTTTCTTTTGTTCCTCACCCAGTTTCTTGGTCTCTGTAGGAACTGTTAAATTATTTAAATCATTTAGCAAATTAAACTCTTGAGCAGTATAGGAAGCTTTTGAAGCCCTGTATTCCTCAGGATAAAATGTACATTTACCGATTAAAATACCAAAAATATTCTCTAAGGTAGTACCATCAGTTCGAAAACGTCCATAATCCGTTCGTGATTTTTCATTACCTGGTCCATGATAGTATTTTCTTTTACCCGTAAGAATTGTTAAATAATCAGCTATAAACTCATCCATAATCTGATTATTAAATTCTTGCTGTTTTCTTAAAATTCTTTCAGCTTCTTTTTTATATGCAGATGTTGAAAAAACATTGATTAATCGGCGCTTCTCACCATTTTCCACAACAGTGAAATCCCCCCTTACCTGACCATATTTTTCGAAACGCTCTAGTTGGATTTGACCAGGCGTTTGTTCAGCAAGTAATTTTCTATTTTCCTCAACTGCCTTACCATAATCAGAAGATACTGCACCACCATCCTCAGAAGCATCATCTAAATAGCTAATTCCACGTCTCTTAACAATGTTCTTTAAAGCAATGAACAATTCTTCATTCGTGAGTTGCTGATTCAATCCATCTACACGAAGTCGATATGGATTAAGATTAATGGATACCTTAGAAAAATCAGTTAACAAATCATAGTATTCAAATAGATCCTTAAGTCGAACACTACGATGTTTTTTCCTATGATTTAATCGTCTACCTTGTCTACTGCTTCTTCTTACAACATTATTATCTGCAGTTGCAGCTGGGAAAAGACGAGAATTCGCATGAATAATCTCGCCAGTATCTTTATTTAGAATACCTACACCTACTGAAGCAATACCAATATCTAAACCTAAAACTAAACCATTCATCATTACACTCCTAACTAATCATCATATTAATTAAATTTTACTCTTTACTTCCTAAAAAATCAAATCATTATCTACAATTATATGGAACATTTTTCTCTATCTTTGTGATAACTATATCTCTTAACTTCAATCATTCCGTACAAAAAATAAATATATAAAAATTATTTTCAGGGATAGACTCAGTCCAAAATTATTTTAAAAGCCTTTATCGAGACTTTTGACTTCCTTTGTATACCATGATACTATATAATAAAGATAAGGAACTTGAACAAAAGATTGGCTTCGCTTACTTAGAACGGTGCTAAAGAATATTCCTGAAACAGTAACGAATTTCACAAGTAAAGAGAATGCAATAACGGTCGTAGGAAAAATAAAAAGCGTAAATATAAATCCCTTAAAAGACAAGGGTATACGCTAGGAGAGGTGGGGGAGAAAGCCCCTCACACCTCTATTTTATCAAATGAAAAGAGGAAAGTAATGGTTAGTACAATAGCTATTTTTATAATTGCAATCAATGTATACATTTATCTAAAAAATAAAAAGGACAAATAGGATGAGAAAAGATATTCAATAATTATTAAACAGTTCTATATCCAGTTCTGCTATTTCGCAAGGCGCTGGAGTTCCTTGGACTACTGTTTCTGACCTCAGAAAAGGCAAAACAAGAATGGACAAAATGGCACTTCTCACAGCGGAAAAACCTTATGAATTTGCTACAACTGATAAGCAGTGATTTCGGTCGCTGTTTTTATTTTTAACAAAATACCGTTTTTAATAAAAACTAACACTTTTTCGCTTCCTACTCTTTATACAAATACTTATTTGAATAATAGAATTAAGTTTTGATTTCTAATCACTCAAAGCACATTTTTTTGAATAAAAAATCGCCAAATACATCACCAAAACAAATGACGAATCTGACGTTGCCCATGCCATACGTACATGGGTACTGTAAAAGGGTATGAATAGACGAAAACCGTTCGGCTGAGCGGTTTTTGAATATCTAATTACATGCCCCCTGCCGGAATCGAACCAGCAACTACTCCTTAGGAGGGAGTTGTTATATCCATTGAACTAAGGGAGCTAGATAAAAACTCTGCTGAAAAGCAGAGTTTTTTAGTCGAATTAACGACGGATTTCTTTGATACGAGCTGCTTTACCTTGAAGAGCACGCAAGTAGTACAATTTCGCACGACGTACTTTACCGTAACGTACAACTTCGATTTTTTCAACACGTGGAGTGTGGATTGGGAAGATACGCTCAACACCTACACCGTTAGAGATTTTACGAACTGTGTAGTTTTCTGAGATGCCAGCACCTTTACGTGCGATAACAACACCTTCAAAAATCTGGATACGTTCACGGTTACCTTCGACAACTTTCGCATGTACACGAACAGTGTCACCAGGACGGAATGATGGGATATCTGTACGAAGTTGACCTTCAGTCAAGCTTTGGATTAATGGATTCATTTTATTCTCC
This sequence comes from Streptococcus sp. D2, assembly GCF_006385825.1. Classification (GTDB taxonomy): domain Bacteria; phylum Bacillota; class Bacilli; order Lactobacillales; family Streptococcaceae; genus Streptococcus; species Streptococcus shenyangsis. Next base: position 22,740 of record NZ_VFSI01000019.1, read on the forward strand.
TATCTTTGTCAATCTTGAGGAAGCTTCCTCAGCGGATAAACTGTATTTTTGTGCGTCCATTACACACAAGATACAGTTTACCAAATTTCCACAAAAAAGTAAAGAAATTTATAGCAGAATTCCTAAAAAAATCGCAACTAAACCACCTAGATAGGTCAAAGTCAGGTAAGAATAAAAGACCTTCTTATCACTTAGCAACCTTTGGAGTTCGTCATTAAAGGTCGAAAACGTTGTCAAACCTCCACAAAATCCTGTTGCTAGAATAGCATAGACTTCCTTAGACTCCACATGGTTGTAGAGCAAGCCAATCAAAAAACAACCCAAAAGATTGGCTATGAGAGTTCCCAAGGGCAATTTAGCAGCTTGATTATAGCGGGAAAAGAAATACCGTACTAGGGCTCCGAAGCCACAAGCAATTGCAAGATAGACCATTACCATTTCTTCCTCCCCAAATAGTAAGCCAAGAGTAGGCCTCCACCGATGCTCAAAAGCAAATACAGAACTAAACTAAAATAACGCCCTGTATCAAGCAGTTTTACAGCATCAAGCATGAAACTAGAAAAGGTTGTTAGACCTCCGCAAAAACCTGTACCCAGCGCTAAAACCAAGCCCTTACTAGTCCCCTTATAGACCAGATATCCCTTGACAAGATAAACCAAGCATAAAATACCTAGATAGTTGACAAGAAGGGTTCCCCAAGGAAAGTCTGGGCTGGCTGGTAACCAAGTGGAAACTAGGTAGCGAACCAATCCACCCAACATAGCAGCTAGAAAAATCCCTAGCGGATAAAATTGTTCTTTTTTCATTTGATATTTTGATCCTGATAATCACGCGAACGTTTGAGTATGTCAGAAAAAGTCGCGACAATAGTTTCCTGATAGCGCTTGTCCTCTACACGACTTCTAACCTTTTCAAAGATAATTTCTTCTCTCTTAGTATCTAAAATCGGTTTACCTGAAGCCTTCTTGTAAGCGACAACCCCTTCAACTAAATGCATTCTCTCTTCTAACAGTTTGACAATTTGGTTGTCGATTTGATCAATCTCTTGCCGAATACTATCTAAATCCATACAGTCTCCTCCTTTATTTGAATTATTGTATCAAAAAGCCACCAAATAGGCTAGTAAAATCCCAAGTCACGGTAAGAAAAATGCACTGATTGATTGCATCAGCGCACGTTTATGCTTATCCTACTTTAGCAGCCAATTCTTCTGCGAATTGTTCCAAGCGTTCAATGTCTTCTTCCTCAGCAGAAAGATCAACTTTGACACATTCTGAACCTTTTTCTGCCCCTGTCGCTACAAAAACACGGTCAAAGTCATCTACCGCCTTACAGAATTCATCGTAGAAGGTATCTCCTGAGCCGACCACTCCGTAGATTTTGCCATTCAAGTTGAGGTCTGCTAGGTCTTCGTAGAAGTCCATCATTTCATCTGGCAATTCTCCATCACCATAAGTATAGGTCGCAACGATAGCAATGTCTGCTTCCAAGAAGTCTGAAGCGTCAACAGTTGTACATTCATCAACATCGACATCCAAGCCCAAGTCACGTAATTTGTCTGCTACAATATCTGCAATTTCTTCGGTATTACCGGTCATACTGGCAAATACAATTTTTGCTAATGCCATATCGTCCTCCTCAATTTATCTTTCTCCATTATATCACATCTTTTTCATTTTAAAAATAAAAATTCTTGTGCTACAATGAAATGAGAAAGAATTGAGGTTATTTATGGACATTTGCCATCAAATTTTAGAAAAAATCAAAGAATACGACACGATTATCATTCATCGTCATATGAAACCAGACCCTGATGCCTTGGGAAGTCAGGTGGGATTGAAAGCCTTGCTGGAATATCATTTCCCTGAAAAAACCATCAAAGCCGTTGGTTTTGATGAACCAACTCTTACTTGGATGGCTGAGATGGATCTTGTTGAAGATAGTGCTTACCAAGGCGCCCTTGTCATCGTCTGTGATACGGCGAATACTGCTCGTATCGATGATAAGCGCTATCGTCAAGGTGATTTTCTCATTAAGATTGACCACCATCCAAATGATGATGTCTACGGTGACCTATCTTGGGTGGATACTAGTTCAAGTAGCGCTAGTGAGATGATTACCCTATTTGCCCAAACAACCCAACTGGCCTTGTCAGATCGCGCTGCTGAGTTGCTCTTTGCAGGAATTGTCGGTGATACAGGTCGCTTCCTCTACCCTTCTACCACTGCACGGACTCTTCGCCTGGCTGCTTATTTGAGAGAACATAACTTTGATTTTGCGGCTCTCACTCGTAAAATGGACACTATGAGCTACAAAATTGCTAAACTTCAAGGCTACATCTATGACCATCTGGAAGTGGATGAAAATGGTGCAGCACGAGTTATCCTGAGTCAAGAAGTCTTGAAACAATTTAATGTTACCGATGCTGAAACTGCAGCCATTGTCGGTGCTCCTGGACGTATTGACAGTGTGAGTCTCTGGGGAATTTTTGTGGAGCAGGCTGATGGCCACTACCGTGTTCGCTTACGCAGTAAAATTCATCCTATCAATGAAATTGCCAAAGAACATGATGGAGGAGGCCACCCTCTAGCAAGTGGTGCCAATTCCTATAGCCAAGAGGAAAACGAAATCATCTACCAAAAGTTAAAAAACTTGCTTAAAAACTGATAAAATACTTGCCAAATTTTTCAGAATCTGATAGACTAGTATGGTAACAATCTATGGCTCGCAAAGAGACCATGGCAGAAAGGAAATATTGCAAAATGAAAAAAGATATCCATCCAGAATATCGCCCAGTTGTCTTCATGGACACAACTACTGGTTACCAATTCCTTAGCGGTTCAACAAAACGCTCTAACGAAACAGTTGAGTTCGAAGGCGAAACTTACCCATTGATCCGTGTGGAAATTTCATCAGACTCACACCCATTCTACACTGGACGTCAAAAGTTCACTCAAGCAGATGGACGCGTGGATCGTTTCAACAAAAAATACGGTCTCAAATAATGATAAAAAGAACAGTTTCAGCTGTTCTTTTTTTGTTACATGACTATTGATCCAAAGTATTCAGTATGCTATTAGGTACTTTTTTTGTTTTACAATTTTATAAAGTTTATTAAATCACAAATTTTAAGGCCACACAAATTACGTGATTTAATATAAAATTTAAAAATCTGAATTGTTTTTAAAGTTTTTATACTCTCTAAAAACACCTCTATAATACATACTCAGACCTAATATAGCAATAAATTTATGAATAATAGTATTTGATTCGAATAAAATGTTAATGGCTATCCCAGTCATTATAAAACTAATTGCAATTATTAAACGATGCTTCATCTGTACCTCAACGTTCTATATCTCCAGTTCTTCCCAAAAAGCTTATAATAGCTCCACCATGTCCTCCTAAAGCAACAATTCCTTCTCAAAACATGAAAGTCCACCTTCAATGCTGGACAATATTACTTCAAATTGTCTCATCATGAATACTTCCTTAGATTTATATAAAAAATTTTTTGTCTTGTTAAAAACTTGGTAAGTTTTTTCTGCTCATTTTCCTTATCTCGTTATACCAAAAGAAATTAATCCTTGAGCTAGATTTTTACTCAATTGTCCATATGTGGCAATTTCTTTATAAAATGTCGCAACCTTTGGGCTCATTGATTTGTGACTATTAATCCCACTAACAGCCTGCTGACGAAGAGCTTCAGCCAACTCCATGACAACTCTCTGCTCATTTTTTGTATTCTCTAATAGAATTTTATAACGTAATAAAATATCTCGTTCATTTTTATGAATATCTGTATCTAAAATCAAATTATAAATCTTATTAAGAATTTCTTCTGTTCTCTTATCCATAAATTATCCTCTATAAGCTAAAATCCAATATCTCCTCCCCAATGATGATATCCAACCATTAGCCATGACATCTTTAGTTGACTCACAATCACACTTAGTTACAATACCCCCATTCTCAATTTGGAAATTAACAAATGAAACATTGTCCAAACATGTAATGAGGCTAAAAATTATAGTCGTCACAACCTTATAAAGTTCCCTTTTGGTTTATTCCTTTTAAACCTATACAAATCAATAGTAGAGTTGCTATGATATCAACAATATCTTGTGACTTTAGTAAAGACAAGATTCCTAGAGAAATAATATAAAATATACTAATTATTTTTCTCATTATTTACAAAAACTTTCTGCCGCTAGCCCGCCTGTTGAAATCGCAAATGTAACACTAACAGGATCAGCGTTGAAAAAGCCTATCTCAACCATCCCTGCCGTATCTAAAATACATGTCAAGTCATTTTTACCTCCTTCAACAGTAGCAAGAGTATCAGCTTTTCGCACATTAACTTGTTCGATAGTTTTTATATTCACAATGGATACCTCCTATATAATAGGTATTTTTTGTCAGATTATAATCTTGACAAGTTCAGTATAGCAGTACAAAATCGATTTTTACCACAAAGTATTTACATGCTGCTAACTCCACTTATCTTCAAATTTAAATAGACACATTATCGGAGTTATTAATAAGAAAAAATCTAACCAATTTAGATAGTTCATAATATACGATATAATACCAGCCAAAACGAAAAGGTACAAAGCTGTACGATATCCTCTCTTTGGGTTTTTATCAGCCTTGGTGTTAAAAATAATGTACATGCAACAAATCGCAATGAGTATAAGCTGAATCATAGTTTCATTTAACATATTAGCACCTCTTATTTTTTTAAAACTATTTTGAATGAGTTGTTTTTGCTTCCACGATGAGTAGATCCTCTATAATATATGATTTTATGAGATTATAACCTTGACAAGTTCAGTATATCAGGAAAGAAGAGATTTTTACCACAAAGTCTTTAAATGTACTTTTTTCATCACGAAACGTATTTTTTCATGATTTGTAACCTTTCAATATTAAAAATAAACCATTTTAAAATTTGTTCCACAAATCGATGCTAGATATTGTGAACTCGTCACTCTAGCTTTTTTGCCCAGTTTTATTGTTATGACTATTTCCTAACTCATTTACAGGAACTAGCTAAAAAATAAGGAAGGTACAACTTACCTTACTATCATCATGTAATCCAAAGAAATAGACTTTGAAACCAGAGCCATTCAAACTGATATGATCCTCTTTAACATAGAGGAAATTCCTTACCCCTCCATAGTTTCCATTAATGAATACCTTATCTATTAAAAAAAAGACCATCTTATCATTTGGCCCCTGACCCTAGAATCAAAGTAATGAAAGAGAGTCACCATAAAATGGTTACGTCAGAATTCCTATGTTTGCTATAAATTGAGCATTTAAATGTATATAAAGTCATAACAAAAGAGTCCCCCTTAAAATATTCTATAGAATATTTTAAGGGGGACTCTTTTAAAGTTCTATTTCCAATTGCTATTCCTCCTTCTGCTGCGGACTCTATAGCATTATCTAACAAGATAGAAGTAATTGTTAAGAAGTCAATTTGTTCCATATTTTTTATAGAGAACTGTTCACTAATCTCCAGGGAAACTGGAATAGATAAGTTTTGGGCCTCCGATAACTTAGATAATAGTAAACTCTTTAGCGCCAAATCATTGATATTTCTTAGATGTGCTACATCAAAACGCTTGCCTTTTAATTTTTCACCAGAATTTTTCAAAACACTATCATAAACTTGAGAAACCAGATTAATATCTTTTTGATCTATACCTATTTTTAAGCTTGACAAAATATTAGCATAATCATGTCTGAAGCCTCTAATTTCTTGATACAACCCTTCAACTTGTTGACTATAATTGCTAAGATTTTGCAATTGAATGTCTTTTTGTAGAACGACTTTCTCCTGTAATTCTTGAAGTAATTTTCTATCCAATAGATTAACAAAACAAATAAACAATAAAAAGTAAACTGCTGTCAATAATTCTTTATAATCCAACATTCTATCCCAACTTACTTTATCACTGTAGTTTATATAAGGTGGTAAGATAAAATAGGCTAGCATTAAAGTATCCGCAGTAATTAAAATAAATTTTGTCTTTCTATCCAAGTTCTTTATTTTTAAATGACTAAAATTATATCGAAAGAGACTAATAAGAAATAACACAATAATTTCAGCTAATAAAGAGAAAATCATTGTTCCTAGATTAGTTTCATATAGTCTATACAATATTGGAATCTTAGAAATTATAAAGTAACCTAAGAAATTTTTGATGACATCCCAAAATCCAATTGGAAATAATGAGTAAAAAAGTAATAAAGAAACCTTACTTCTTAATTTACCAATAGACAAAGTATATAGGATAAAAAAGGTAGGATAAAGCAATAATGACCCAAGAAAGTAAAATTCAGTTGATTTAAATAAAACAATAAATAGTAATGTTAAAAGATGGAACAGAATAATGGACATTACTACTTTTTTCAGATTTAATCTCTCACCTACAACCCTAGCATGGATACATAACAATAGAAAAACACCTAAAATATTTAAAAAAAATATCATCTAAATCTCCTTAGTCATGAAGTCTTTCGATAGCTTTCATAAGTGGACGAATTTTTAATCTAGAGACAATACAAGAGGATCCGTTCTGAAAATGAACTATCCGGTTTTCTTTATCAATTAAAGATATATTATAAGGATTTACGATAAATGATCTATGACATTGAAACAAACGTGGTTCCTGTTTAAGAATATCTGACAATTGTCCATAAAATTCAACTATGTCTCGTTTTGAATAGAGAGTCAACTTATGAGCAATTGTTGATGTTTCAATATACAATAAATCTTTAAAAGGGACTTGAATTTGAGCTTTGGATCCTGTAAATATAAAAGAGTCCTCAGATACTGTTCTTCTTTGATTATCGCTAACACTTAAAATAACATTTTCAATTCGTTTGATAAATAATGGTTCAGGTAATTCTTTATCAATGAAATCAATAGCCGATACTAAATATTCAAAAGATACAGGCATAAACTCAGAATGTGATGTTACAAAAGCAATCACTGCTTGAGAATCAAGTTTTCTAATTTCTCTAGCAACGTCTAATCCTCTTTTGTCATCATCTTTTATTTCAATATCAAGTAAAAATAATTGATGATTTCCTCTCTCTGAAATGTCCTCTAAAAGCTGTTGAGGTTTTCCATAAACCTCAAAATGCCTATACTCAATCTTATTATCCACCAAAATTTTTTTGACAACATTTTCAATTCTAGTCTGTTGTAAAAAATTATCTTCTAGTATAAAAATATTCACTACTTCACTCCTATATATTTTTCCACTGATTTTTTAATATTGTAAAGTGTCTTCTAGAACAAGCGATGTCTGATACTCTATCATCCATAAACATAATCGTTCTTGTCTCATGATTAAATCCTGCTATTTTATCTTTATTCACAAGAAACTTTCTATGGCATCTAATAAGTTCTTCTGTACTTTCCTCTTCGATTTTAGCTAGTGAGGTTGAAGCTTCAAAATTCCCTTCTGCTGTTACAAAAAGAACAGCATGAGCTTTTGTTGGGTGAGTTGTAACATAATAAATTTTAGAGAGTGGTACCTTTACGATAGCTCTATCTTGATATAAAATATAGTCTTTCATATTTAGCCTCCTTCTATAAGTTTAATCTTATCAGAATGATGGAAATTAAATTATAAAAATCTCAAATGGTAAAAATTTTCTTAATTTAGACATTTCAGGATAAAATAGATACTTTTTAGTATCTCAATAATATTAATCTTTCTTCATTTGATAAACTAATTTCTAATGAAAGGAAAGCTATGAAGGCAATTCAAATTTTACACTACTCTTTATTTGGCTATATTTTATCTCTGTATTTAAAATATTATTTCTTAAAAAACATTTAAAAATACAAAAATTTTACAAGGACATAAGATTAACTACAAATATAAATCTTCTACTTATTTTATCATAAAATCAGGGTCTCTAACATCTAAAAAAGTTTCCTATCTAAACACTACTTCTGTTTTTAGTTGTTTTGATTCTTGATATGGAATGAAAATGATATCTAACAGTCAATCAATTTTTTCAAGATCTTGGACGGATATATCAGATAATCTATGAATTAGCTTCTTAAATATATCACTATTGTCCTGATTTTTCTTAAAATTTTGTAAACATCAATTATGACCACCCATAAAAGGCTTAATCATGAATTTTTAAAATCAGTTTTTAATTCCAAATTTTCCAAGCTCAAAAAAACTTTGCACTCTAGCTAGCCACACAATGGTTACCAGAGTACAAAGTTTTTTATTAGACAAGATTTAGTCTTCCTTATCTTGATTTTCATTTCCTTTAACTGCTTTTTTAAATTCGGATAGCATTTTACCAATTGATTCGCCTAGTTCAGGCAATCGTTTTGGTCCGAAGATTAAGAGAGCTCCTAAAACGATAATAATCAATCCTGGTGCTCCGATATCACGTAAGATTCCCATTTCTCGCTCCTTTCTGCTTGCGTTTCATAATGTGTTTGCTGATAGCAATACTCAATTCATAGAGTAAAATCAAGGGGGCAGTCATTGCCAAATCACTAACAAAGTCGGCTGGTGTCAAGATGACTGCAAGTACCAATAAGATAAAATAAGCATATCGGCGATAAGCAATCAACAATTCTGGTCCAATGAGCCCAATCGACGTCAAAAAGGCAATGATAACCGGCAATTCAAAAATCAGAGCCAAGGGCAAGGTCGTTTGAAAAACAAAGGACAGATAATTTTGGGCTGTTAACTGCGTTTCAAATAGTCCTTCTCCTAGCCCTAATAAAACCTGAAGTAAGGCTGGTGTTACAAAGTAAAAACCAAAAACTAGTCCAACTAGAAAACAAAGGAAACTAGCTGGAATATAAGCAAAAATAGCTCTAGCTTCTTCCTTCTTTAAACCAGGTTTAATGAAAGACCAAATATGATACACCGTGTAAGGTAGGGTGATAGTAAAGGCCATCAGACTAGCTAAGCGTATGTAAATCCATAAAATATCATTTGGCCCTAAAACAATCAACTTTTGCTGAAAAGATTGGGTCACATACTGGTAAATTTGATCTGCAAAAAGCAGTGAAACACAGAATACCAAAAAGAAACAAATGACCACTGCCAATAATCTCTTTCTAAACTCTACCAGATGTTCAACGATTGTCAATTCTTTTCTATCCATCGTATTCTTCACCCTGTCTGAAAGTGACAATCAAGACAATAATAATAAAGATTAGCTGACTGATTAAACCTTCCCAACTTGGGTAAATTCCAAGCAGGTCGATTGTTGGAAATCCTGTCAGCAAGTGATTTGGTGCCATATTGGTCAACTGAAGAGCGTGGACACTAACCCCCAGCATCTTGAAAGCCAGAGCATAAATCATCCAAGTCAGGATAAAGAAGACCTTATGTGGCAGGAAGAATTGACTGGCCTTATTCATCATGATTGCAATAATTACCAGAACCAGCAAGGCAAGTGAAATTCCCAAGACAAATTCAAAACTGGAAATTCTTGGTATAATCCCAACATAAAAGAGAATGGTTTCTGCTCCCTCACGGAAAACAGCTAGAAAACTGAGAGCAAACATGGAAATAAAGGAACCTGTCTTAGTCACTGTTTCCATTTGTGACTCCATAAAGGTATTCCATTTTTTGACTGAGGACTTGCTGTGAAGCCAGATTCCAATCAAAATCATCATAACTACCGCAAAAATCCCCACTGCTCCTTCGATGATTTCACGATTGGATCCTGATGTCACTGCTGGAAAAGCAATTTGCAGGATGAAAGCAATAACCAGACTTGCCATGATTCCTGTGATAGCACCACCATAAACCCACTTGAGCCCTTTACGCAGCTTGGCTGCTTTCAAGGTCGTTACCAAAGCCATAACGATTAAAAGGGCCTCTACACCTTCTCTCAGGAGAATGAGCATAGCATCAAAGGCATTGTAACGTGCACTGGTATCAATTTGTGATAAATCTACAATCAGTTTTTCTAATTTTTCTTGGTATTCCTTTTCACTTCCCTTGACCATAATCACAGGGCTTTCACTTTCCACTCGAGTATAGAGGGAAGGATTGGTCGTGCTAACAGAACCTTCAATTGTTGGCCAGATAGTGATGAATTCCTTCATACTAGCGGCTCCTGATGCTTGATCACCAGCTTGAAATTGTTCCAAAGCCTTCTTCAAAAGGGCAATGCCGTCTTTGAGAGTCAAATCCGAAGATGTTGCTGCTATTTCTTTTCCAGTTACAAAATCATCAATAGCCTTTTTTAAGTTCTCAAAGGAAGTCTGGATTGAGTTGAAATCTGTAGGCTCGGTTTCCATACTACTACGCAAGAAAGAAATAGCTGTTTCAACACGGCCGTAATGGGCTGTACTATTGTCACGAACCACACTTTCATTGATGGTCCAAGTGGAATTCATTTTCTTAAAGGCTTCTCGAACCTTTTCCAAATCTTTGGAGGAAATGGCTTGTTCCAAGGCTTCAAAACGAGGACTTAGACGGTTTACCAACTTTTCCTTTTCCGCATCTAGGTCAACAGGATTTTGTTCTTTTTCAAAGGCTAATAGGGCTGCAGAAAGTTCGGTGAGTTTGTCATCAGTAATCTCGCCTGATTGAGCTAACTTTTCCTTAACAACCTTACCAGCCTCAGAATCCTTATTTTCTACTCCTTCGAAGTCTGTTGCCATCTCTGTAACAAGTTTCTGTGCTTCAGACTGATTGCCATTTTTGACCGCTTTAGAAGCATCTGTGATTTTTACAAAGTAAGAACTCAAGCTTTCTTGAGCACCTACTGGGGAAAGAATTAAAAATAACAAAGCTAAAACTAGTAACCAGCTTTTAGCCTTCCAATAATTTCTGACCAATGTAGCCTCCTTTCTCCACACCACCAAAGCAAGCAAAGAGTCCACTACCGATATGAGTGATGTATTCATTCATCTTATCTGTAGCACCTAGATTGGTTTGAACCTTGACAAAGTTATCAGGATCCTTCTGGAAAGAAATGAAGAGCAAGCCCGTATCAAACTGGCCAGTTTTTTCATCAATCCCATCTGAGTAAGAGTAAGAACGACGTAAAAGTGGTTTCTCCACTTCTTTAGCCAAACGAACATGCGAATCATCAGGTAAGAGACTCAAATCCACTTCATCAAACTCATTTTTCTTACCAAAGGGGGCACCACTTTCCTTGTAACGACCAAAGGTATTTTCTTGTTCTTCAAGACTAGTACGGTCCCAGGTCTCTAAAAACATCTGAATCCGACGAACTGCCATATAAGATCCATTTTCCATCCAGTCCTTACTATCAGCCCAGATGACGCGGTCAAAGTCTTGCTCCTTGGTTGGATTTGCTGTCCCATCTTTAAAACCAAAGAGGTTACGCGGAGTCTCCATTCGATCTCCGATAGCTGCAAAACCAGACTGACTCCAACGAAGGGTCACCGCATTTCTCCCCTTACGGATGAGATTTCGAATAGCATGAAAGGCAACTTGCTCATCATCGGCACAAGCCTGAATCACAATATCTCCACCAGTATATTTTTCACGCAATTGCTCTTTAGGAAAAGGCGGTAAATCCCTAAACAGTTGTGGACGCTTGTTTTCCAAGTTCATCTTTTTCAAGAAACTCGCAGAAACACCAAAAGTTAGCGTCAAACGATGAGGATTGAGCCCGACTGTTTCACCAGTATCGCTCGGAGGCAAGAGAGCATTCTGGCCATCTTTTTTGACCAATTCCCCCTCGACCAACTTGGCACTATAATCCGTCCAATCCTTGAACAACTGAATAATCTTATCCTTATCCGTCGTATGCAAATCCAAGACAACAAAATAGATATTTTTTTGCATGGGCGTACTAATCCCTGCTTGATGCTTGCCATAAAAAGCAATTTTTTCATTTCCGTACGAGATTTTTTCCTGACTTCCTAGCTTAGGTGCGAAAAAAGCAGAAGCACCAGAGAGTCCTAGCGCTAAACCAGCCCCTCCAATCCCTGCTTTTTTTAGAAATTCTCGACGGTCCATTTTCTTTTCAAAAAACTTTTCGTCTTTTTCAGTCATGACTCTTATTCTCCACTAAGAAATTTACCCATTTGTGATAGAGGCTCACCAAGTTTTGTCACAGCTTCTGACAATTCTTTGGTATCTTCTTTTGTCAAATCAGTATAGAGCTTATAGTGTTCCTTGTCGGTCATGTGTTTGTCCAACAAGCTATTGACAGACTTGAAATCTGCTTCCAATTCTTTAACTAGGTTAGCGTCTGATTTTTCAAGTAAAGGTTTAAAGAGTTGGAAAATCTTCTCAGCTCCCTCAATATTGGCACGGAAGTCATACAAGTCTGTATGAGAATAAATTTCCTCTTCACCTGTAATCTTGCTTTTCGCTACTTCGTTAAGCAAGTCAACTGCTCCAGTCAACATAACCTTGTAATCCACATCTACAGTTGCAATCTTAGCTTTCAATTCCTTGATATCATTAACCAACTGATCTCCGTAGATTTCAGTTCCTTTTGTTGTATTGTCTTCCCAAAGTATACGCTCGATACGATGGAAACCTGACCAACCTTTCTCGGTCTTGTTTTCGTCCATATAGTCTGCCAAACGGAAGTCAATCTTGACATCTGACTCACCAAAACTTTCGGCAATTGGTTCTGAACGCTCATAAGACATACGAATCAATGGATAGACCTTCTTGGCTTCTTCTAACTTACCTTCTTTCAACAGTTTGACAAAGCCTTCCGTATCTGTCAAAAGTTTATCAATTTGCTCTTGCACAAAAGTCTTATAGTCAGCTGTGGCCTTATCAAGCATTTTTTGCTTATCTTCAGACAAGGCTGTCACCTTAGACGAATCGGTTGTATCTGCTGATTTTTCAAACCTAACAGCACAAGCTGTCAATAGCAAGGCTGAAGATAAAAGGATAAAACCTAGTTTTTTCATTGTTTACTCCTATTGGTTCAGGAAACCTTAATTAATTTTACGTTTCATTATAACATGTTTTCACTCATTTTTCAATAAATTTTCAGACAATTTAATGTTAGTAGATTCATACTAACAATAGACTTTTAAACCTAAAATTGATAAAATAGGAAAGAAAATAAGATAAAAGGAAACTGTAAATCACCATGATGAACATGCAAAATATGATGCGTCAAGCACAAAAACTTCAAAAACAAATGGAACAAAGTCAAGCTGAGCTTGCTGCTATGCAATTTGTTGGCAAATCTGCTCAAGACCTTGTTCAAGCTACCTTAACTGGAGATAAGAAAGTTGTCAGTATTGACTTCAATCCAGCTGTCGTTGACCCGGAAGACCTTGAAACTCTTTCTGATATGACTGTTCAAGCCATCAACTCTGCTCTTGAACAAATCGATGAAACGACTAAGAAAAAATTAGGTGCTTTCGCAGGGAAATTGCCATTCTGATAAAAAAGGCTCTATAATATTTATAGTGGGTAAATCCCTTATAGATATTATGGAGCCTATTTTGATGTAGAAAAAAGTCCCATAAAATCTATAGTGAAAAGCGACCAAGCCATCATTAGAAAGAATCCTATGGAACAATTACATTTTATCACAACTGCTTGATATTGAAAACTTTTTTCTCATACTAAGTCCTAAACGCTAAAATCATTCTTAATCTTTTTTACCATTTGTTATTATACTCCTAAATTCCGGCTAAAACAGTCCACCAAATTGTTCTACTTCAATACTTAAGGAGAATTGTAAATCATGCCAAACCATGAAGCAATTTAATCAAATATTTCATTAGTACATGGTCATCAACCCCTACTAACAGCATAGTAGCGAACTATTGTATCGCCGACTTTTCGTATGTGCTTAACTACTAAAGAGATTATAGAGACACTCTTGAGTTGCTAATAAGAATTAAAGCACCACTATAATATTCTACATTTTTACTTTTAGAGTAAGGTTTTGCGTACTCATTGAGAAGAATCTAGAGCTAGCTAATCCTCGCTTTTAGACTTTTTAGAATCTTAATAAAGAAAGCATCTACTCCCTCTTCAATTACCTTATTCCAACGTAAAGTTAGGAGAGAATAATAATCTTATCCAATGCAATACCTTTGATTTTCGAAACTTTGACAACTGCAAAAAACAGACTTTCACAATTCGCAATATCAATCATGACCACCCGTCAAACGGGTGGTTTGTACCAGGGCTATAAGCCCAAATTACCAGCCAGCGCCTAAAGACGCTGGCTTTCACGTTGTTCAAGCCTCATTGCTCTTGACTCGTCACTTGCCTCT
>NZ_VFSI01000020.1:0-31253 GCF_006385825.1 Streptococcus sp. D2
TTGTAGACTATATTGATTACTACAACAATAAACGAATTAAGGTAAAACTAAAAGGACTCAGTCCTGTGCAATACAGAACTAAATCCTTCGGATAAATTGATTGTCTAACTTTTTGGGGTCAGTACAAAAAAAACTTGATATTATGCGTTTTATTGTAGGAAAATTTACTTGATTTTCTATTGAAATTGAGTTTTCTCCCAGACTTAGTGTTATAATCTCTCAATCAATTCTTGCATTTGAACATCATCTGGAACCAGTTTTAAGTAAGATTGAGCATTGACTTTTGCTTCCTCAAAGTATCCCAATTCACGCAAGAGATAGATATAGTGTTCCAGAAACTCTGGATTGTCCTTCAAATCTCCTGCTAACTCTTGGTAATACTCGTAGGCAGTATCCAAATAGTCCATCTCTTGATAGGAACGGGCAATCATCCACTTGGTCAATAGGTTTTCTGGCTCATCACTTTGTAAGTCTAGAATATCCTCATAACGTTCCTGTTCTAGATAAATAGTAGCTAAACGGAGTAAGATTTCTTCCGTATCCTCAGCGTCTTCTTTTGCAGTAAGGAGGTAATTTTCTGCACCACTAGCATCATGCAATTCATAAGAAAATTGTGAAGCAGCCAGTAAGAGACGAGTTTCAAAGGGATTTTTCTCCAACCCTTGCTTAGCGATACGCAGGGCTTCTTGAACTTGATGTTCCTTATGCAAGGCCTGACTATAACCATATTCATAGCCTTCAAAGTCAGGAGAAATGGTATCGATCTGCTTAAAGTAGAGGACAGCTTTTTGGTATTCTTCTTGATCAAAGTAAAGACTGGCCAACTCAAAAGCTGTTAGGTCATCGTATTCTAACTCCAGGGCTTTTTCTAAAAACTCTGTAGCCGTTTCAAATTTCCCTAACTGAGCATAGGCAAAACCAATCCGTTGGTAGGTGGAAATGCCTGTTTGCTCATAAATAGTACGATTATCTAACTGGGCATAGCCTTGAATAGCCTCTTGGTAATTTTCCAACTCACTATCCAACTCTGCCAAGCCCAATATCAAGAGAGGATCCTCTGAGTAAGTCAAAGCCTCCAGAAGTTTCTCACGCGCCACATCTGTCAAACCTTCCAGCTGATAAAGATCCGCTTTCAGAGCCAAAGCCGAAACATACCAGTCACTGTCAGCTTGGATTTCCTCTAGATAGGCAAATGCTTCCTCGATTTGGCCATCCTCGCTAGCAATTGCAGCTAGATTAAGATGAACCTCTGGAAAATCCTCTACAATTTTCAGGTAAATTTCCTTGGCCTGAGGATAGAAACCAATTCCTTCTAGATAAATCGCTAATTCATAAAGAAGGGCACTTGGATCATTTTCTAAAGCTTTAGCGAAATAATGCTCAGCCTTAGCTAAATCTTGTTCCTCCAAAGCCTGTAACATCTGTTGACTATTGTTCACTCTTGACTTCCTCTCCCTCTAGTTCATATAGGCCACTAACTACCTTATACCATTCAAAAATAGCTGAAATGACAACTTTTGCAGAGGCATAAACTGGAATACCGAGTAAGACTCCCCAAATACCAAACATGGATCCTGAAGTTAACAAGACAAAGAGAACATTAATAGGATGGATGTTTAATTGACTTCCCAAGATTAATGGAGAGACAAAACGGCCTTCAATAGTTTGTTCTACGATAAAGACAATCACCACTTTTAACAGCATGACTGGCCCCGCAATCAAGCCCAATACTAGGGCAGGAAGCATGGCTAGGAAGCTACCCAGATAAGGAACCAGATTTAAAATACCAGCAGTAACACCCAGCGTAACTGCATAGCGTAGACCGATAATCTTGAAGAAGATGATAAACATTACTGCTACAATAATAGCCACTGTCACTTGCCCTCGAACATAGTTAGACAACTGCTGATTCACATCTGATAAAACTTGTCCCACAGGTTCCTTCAATTTTGTTGGCATGAATTGAGTCAAATAGTCACGCAAGCCTTTCCCATCACGCAAGAGATAAAAGAGCATGAAAGGAACGATAATCAAGGCTACAATCACTTGAGATGCCCCGCTAATAAAGGCGCTCACCCAGTTGACTGCTTGAGAAGAAACCTTGCTCGCCCAAACTGTAGCCTGACTTGAGAAGTTTGTCAAAACTTGTTCTAACTGAGGTCTAAAATCATCTGGCAAACGCTTGGTTACCAAATCATTAATAACTCGATCAGCATCTTCGAGATAGATTGGTACATTTCTTGCAAATGTTAAGACCTGACGCTGCAGATTTGGAATAGCCACTGCCAAGCCCCAAATGATAAAGAGGGCAATGATGACAAATACAATACTGATAGCTATAACACGATTAACCTTATGCTTCTCCATCCAATCAACAATAGGATTCAATAAATAATATAGCAAACCAGATAGAATGACTGGCAACATCACGACAGCCAAAAAGTCTAAAACAGGTGAAAATAGAAAACTAATCTTACTTAAAATAAAAAGATTTAGTCCCAATAATAAGGTTACCAAAAATACTGTAATTGCTTTGTTATCTAAAAACCACTTGAAAAACCAAGATAGACTAAAATGTTTCTCTTTTTGCTCCATAAATACTTCCTTTCTATTGTTCTCTCATTATACCATTTTTAAATCAAAATAACTCTTTTTTAAAGTGCTTACATGAAGACAGCGACATAAAAAAATCCCCTCAAAAGAGGAGATTCAATTAGTCTTGAATATGACGGTCTAAATTCTTCTGATAATCAGCGTTTGATTTGGCTTTTTCATCAGCAAATTTCTTGCGGAACTCATCCATTTCTTTAGTAGTAACAATCTTATCTTGGAGTTTAAGATATTTATAGCTAAGTTCACCGGTCTTATCACCAACCCAACCATAGGCACCTGTTCCAAGAACTTTCTTAGTAAGAAGCATTTGGGCACCGTTTGATTGTACAGGAATCACCAAGGCACTGTCTGTTAACCAAGCTTGAGCTTTGGCATATTTGGCATATCGTTTTTCAAGATTTGTTTTCTCACTATTAGCATCAGTAATTAACTCTTTAAACTTATCTAAGCCAACAGCTTTGATTACTGAACTGTCTTTACCTGGTGTTACACCTAAGGAACTAAGAAGATTTGGTCCAGATGTTGGATCAAATATATCTAGATAAGTTGAAGGATCTGCGTAATCAGGTGACCATCCACTATTTACATTAATATCCCAGTCAGTATTAGTATTAGAAGTAGCTAGAACTGTCATACTTGACAATTCATCGTCAGAAACTTGTTGAATATCAACTACAACATTATCTGATCCAATAGCTTCCTCGATGGATTGTTTATAAGATTGAGCTTGACGCACAAAATCTGGACGAGTAGAAGATACTGGAATGTCTAAATGAATAGGGAACTGTACTCCATCAGCTTGAAGAGTTTTCTTAGCAGCTTCCAATTTAGCTTTAGCCTTATCTACATTATGAAGTGAATCCTGGGCATCATCAAGACTAACATCTTTCCAGACATTATCCAATTTATCCAATTCTGTCTTAGTAACTTGACCAAATGTTTGATCCCCTACTTGTACAAAGGTTGGAGGAGTGAAACTTGTCCGTAACTTACGAGGTGCTACTTCGTCCCCAAATACTTGAGAGATTCCTGCTTTACGATCTGTAGCAAAAGCCAAGGATTGACGGAAATCTTTGTTCAGCAAAGCCTTCTTAGTAGATGATTTTTCTGCATCACTTGTTTTAGCGGTGTGATTGTAGGCAACACGGTCAATATTCGTCGAAATATAGAAAGTCGTTCCTTGTTGTTGACTATAAATAATGTTATCTTTGTATTTTTCTTTTAGCCGTTCATAGTTAGCAGAGTTTTTAAAGAGAGGTGCTGCAGGATAATTTCCTTCATCAAAACCACGTCCAAGAGAGTCTGCGTCCTGACCATCAAAGTAAGACAACTTAATATCATCAATAAAGACATTTTGTTTATCCCAATAGTTTTGGTTTTTAGTCATTTCAATAGAAGATTTAGATGTAAGACCTTTTAGAAGATAAGCCCCATTGTATAGAATGCTTGTTACATCAGTCGCCTTACCAAAGTCATCTCCTTTAGAAGCTAAAAAGTTTTCGCTAACAGGAGCAAGAACTCCCATTGTTGTCTTCGAATTCCAGAAAGATTCTGGATTGTTTAAAGTATAGACTACAGTATAATCGTCTGTTGCTTTTACACCAACAGTAGAAAAATCCGTTGTTTTCCCATTTACATAGTCGTCTAATCCTTTAATAGAATCCTGTACAAGATAAAGTGCTTCTGATTTCTTGTCAGCTGCGTGTTTTAGACCAGTCACAAAATCCTGAGCCTTAACTTCTCCATATTCTTCGCCTTCATTGGTATACCACTTGATACCCTTACGAATTTTATAGGTATAAGTCAAACCATCTTTGGAGACAGTCCAATCTTCTGCAACTGATGGTACTAGATTCCCGTATTGATCATTTTCTAGTAGTCCATCAATGACATTACCAGTAATCTGTTTTGTAGAATTTTTCCCCGAAACTGTATAATCCAGAGTCGCAGGATCTGATGAAAATACATAGGCATAAGTAACTGGTTTAGTTGCTTCCTTATTCCCATTACCAGATGAACAAGCTGCTAGAACAGCTGCTGAGAGTACAGCAACTCCTGCTGCTAAGAAAACACGTTTTTTCATATTCAAACTCCTTTGATAATTTGATAGATTTATTATAGCACTTTTCAAAATGAAATCAATAATAAAAATAAAATATTATCATATTTTATAGTTTGTTTGTACCTGCTAAGGACTGCTTCAACTCCATTTTTGTGATATAATAGTCTTATCTTTATATAGAGGTAAAGTTATGAAAGAAACTGTTTATTTTGGAACTTATACACGTCGTACTTCCCAAGGGATTTACAAGGCAGACTTTGATAGAGAAACTGGTCAGCTTTCAAATCTAGAACTTTTTGCATCTGAACCAAGTCCAACCTACCTTGCCTTTGACCAACACCAACATTTATACACTGTTGGTAGTCAAGATGATAAGGGGGGGGTTGCAGCCTATCAAACTGATGGAATCTTATTAAATCATGTCGTTGAAGAAGGGGCTCCCCACTGTTATGTTGCCGTTGATGAAAAGCGTAATTTGGTGTACGCGGCAAACTACCACAAAGGACAGGTACTTGTGTATAAACGCAAGGAAGATGGGGGGCTTCTACTTAGTGATGTGGATCAACATAGTGGCAAAGGTCCACATGAAAATCAAGCTTCGCCCCATGTTCACTATACAGATTTAACACCTGACCGCTATCTAGTGACCTGCGACTTGGGAACTGACCAAGTCATCACTTATGACCTTGATCAAGAAGGGAAATTATCTAAGCTCTATACCTATCACAGCCAGCCAGGAGCAGGCTCACGCCATATCATTTTCCATAACCACTATAAAATCGCTTATCTGATTTGTGAACTCAATAGCACTATAGAAGTTTTAATCTACGATGGTGTTGGCGAATTTGAACGCATGCAGGTCATTTCAACGTTACCAGAAGGTTACGAAGGCTTTAATGGAACTGCTGCTATTCGTCTCTCTAAAGACGGTAAATACCTCTATGCTTCTAACCGTGGTCATGATTCTATCGCAGTATATACAATCCTTGCAGACGGTAGCTTAGAGTTATTAGAAATCGTTCCGACACATGGTCAGACTCCACGTGATTTTGATTTGACACCAGACCAAGAATTCCTTATTGCTGTCCATCAAGACTCTGATAATGCAACCGTCTTTAAACGTAATCCTGAAACTGGTCGTCTAGCCGAACTTTCTAACGACTTCCATGTACCAGAAGCGGTCTGCATCAGTTTTGCTCCTTAAGAAAAAATAAAAAATGAACTTGGTAACTCAAGTTCATTTTTCTTATAGTCTTTTTCCGACATTGATACGATTAATAGCACGTTGCAAAGCAATCTTAGCACGACGCTCTTGATCAATCAAGTGTTTTTCGTGGGCTTCTTCGATTTCGCGCTCCGCACGAAGCTTAGCACGTTCTGCACGGCTAACATCGATATCACGAGCACGTTCTGCAGAATCAGCAACGATTGTGATGGTATTATTGGCAATTTCAATAACGCCTCCGTTTACTGCAATCCAGTTCACGTGATCTTCATCATCAATACGTTTTACCTTTACTTCATCAACTGCTAAAACCGCAATCATATTTTCATGTCGTGGCAAGATCCCCATCTCACCATCCAGAGTTCGAACCGATACATAGCTGGCATGGTGATCATAGACGAGACCATCTGGTGTCACGATCTGGACAGTTAACTGAGCCATAGATCACCTCTTAAAATCCCATTTTTTCAGCTTTTGCAATCACATCTTCGATAGAACCTACACCACGGAAGGCATCTTCTGGCAAGTGGTCATGTTTACCATCAAGGATTTCCTTAAAGCCACGTACAGTTTCAGCAACTGGAACATAAGAACCTGGCTGACCAGTAAATTGTTCCGCAACGTTGAAGTTTTGTGACAAGAAGAACTGGATACGGCGGGCACGAGCAACCAAGGTCTTTTCTTCATCAGAAAGTTCATCCATACCAAGGATAGCAATGATATCTTGCAACTCATGGTAACGTTGAAGAACACGTTTTACTTCTGCAGCAACTGCATAGTGCTCTTCTCCAACGATTTCAGGTGCCAAAGCACGTGAACTTGAAGCGAGTGGGTCAACGGCAGGGTAGATACCCAATTGTACCAACTTACGTTCCAAGTTGGTTGTTGAATCCAAGTGAGCGAAGGCTGTTGCTGGCGCTGGGTCAGTATAGTCATCCGCTGGCACATAGATAGCCTGGATAGAGGTTACAGAACCCTTCTTAGTTGATGTGATACGCTCTTGCAATTGACCCATTTCTGTAGCAAGTGTTGGTTGGTAACCAACGGCTGATGGCATACGACCCAAAAGGGCAGATACTTCTGAACCAGCCTGAGTGAAACGGAAGATATTATCGATGAAGAGAAGCACGTCTTGCCCTTCCACATCACGGAAGTATTCAGCGATTGTCAAACCAGTAAGGGCAACACGCATACGTGCTCCTGGTGGCTCATTCATCTGACCAAATACCATGGCTGTTTTCTCAATAACGCCTGATTCTTTCATTTCCCAGTAAAGGTCGTTCCCCTCACGAGTACGTTCCCCAACACCAGTAAATACTGAAATACCACCGTGTTCTTGGGCAATATTGTGAATCAACTCTTGGATTAAGACGGTTTTACCAACTCCGGCACCACCGAAAAGTCCAACCTTACCACCTTTAAGGTAAGGGGCAAGAAGGTCGATAACCTTAATCCCTGTTTCAAGGATTTCAGAAGAGGTAGACAACTCATCAAAAGTTGGAGCTTTTTTATGAATTGGCTGACGCTCTGCATCTTCTGTAAAAGGAGCTTCCAAGTCAATGGTATCTCCCAAAACATTGAAGACACGTCCCAAAGTTTCTTTACCTACCGGTACAGAGATTGGACGACCTGTATCCAATACTTCCATTCCACGAGTCAAACCATCTGTTGATTCCATGGCGATAGTACGGACCATACCATCTCCCAACTCCAAGGCTACTTCAAGGACGATTTTTGTTTTTCTTTCGTCATTTTTGTAGACGACAAGTGCATTGTTAATCTCAGGAAGTTTTTCCCCTGCTGCAAACAAGACGTCTACAACGGGACCGATAACCTGAGCAATTTTACCTGAACTCATCTCCTTCTCCTATTCTATATAAGATACTGTCGGTTCCTAGCTCAACTAGGTCCTAATACTCTTCGAAAATCAAATTCAAACCACGTCAGCTCTATCTGCAACCTCAAAACAATGTTTTGAGCAGCCTGCGGCTAGATTCCTAGTTTGCTCTTTGATTTTCATTGAGTATAAGTTCATTTTCATACGAGCTGGACTAAAGCCTATTCTAAGGCACTAGCTCCTGCTACGATTTCTGTAATTTCTTGTGTAATCGCCGCCTGTCTGGCACGGTTATACTGAATTGTCAAATCATTGATAACTTTCTTAGCATTATCTGTCGCTGTTTGCATGGCTGTCATACCGGCAGCATTTTCAGCTGTCTTGGCATCGATAATAGCCCCGTAAATCATACTTTCTGCAAACTGAGGCAACAACTGCTCCAAAATTTTTTCTCGGCTTGTCTCCAATTCAAAAGTCAAGCTGTAGTCTTCATCCGCTTCATTGGGATCCAAATCAACAATCGGAAGCATTTGTTCAACACGCATTTGACTGGTTAGCGTGTTAACATGGTGGTTGTAGCAGACGTAGAGCTCATCAAAGAGTTCATTTTGATACATTTCAACAGTTTTTGAAATAATCTTTCGAACTTCATCAAAGCTAGGTTGGTCTGCCAAGCCACGTAGTTCATAAAGTGGTTGAATACCACGAGCCTTAAAGAAGTCAGCTCCCATCCCACCAATACAGATCATTTCAAAACCTTGACCATCTGGATGGTATTCTTCTTTCAACTCCATAACAGCCTTCAAAATAGAAGAATTATACCCTCCAACCAAACCGCGGTCTGAAGTGATCACGATATAGCCTGTCTTCTTAACTGGACGGCTAATCAACATCGGATTGGTTGAACCACCAGCTCCATTACCATGGAGGATATCTGTCAAGAGCTTGCGAACTTTCTGAGCGTAAACTTGGAAGTTGCGAGCAGCTTCTTCAGAGCGACCAAGCTTAGCAGCTGATACCATTTGCATGGCATTAGTGATTTGACTCGTATTTTTTGTTGAGGCGATTTTTGTTTTAATATCATTTAGAGATACTGCCATCTGACACCTCTATTCTTATTGGAAGCTGGTTTGATTGAGAAACTCTGTAATCGCAGCATCCAAGACTGCTTCTTCTGGCAAGTCTTTTGTATCACGAATGGTTTCCAAAATCTCTGGATGTTGAGCATCAAAGAAGGCATGGAACTCTTCCTCGAAACGAACAATATCATCTACTGGAACAGTATCCAAGAAACCATGTGTCAAAGCATAGAGAATGGTTACTTGTTTCTCAACAGGTAATGGTTTGTGAACAGGTTGTTTCAAAACTTCAACTGTACGACGTCCACGGTTCAACTTAGCCTGTGTTGCCGCATCCAAGTCAGAACCAAACTTAGTGAAGGCTTCCAACTCACGATATGAAGCAAGGTCGATACGAAGTGTACCAGCAACCTTCTTCATGGCTTTGATTTGTGCAGAACCACCTACACGTGATACAGACGAACCCGCATCGATGGCTGGACGAATACCCGCATTGAAGAGACCATCACCAAGGAAAATTTGTCCGTCAGTGATTGAAATCACGTTGGTTGCGATATAGGCTGAGATATCTCCTGCTTGTGTCTCGATAAATGGTAGGGCTGTAATTGATCCACCACCAAGTTCATCAGAAACTTTAGCTGAGCGCTCAAGCAAACGGCTGTGCAGGTAGAAAACATCTCCTGGGAAGGCTTCACGACCTGGAGGGCGACGAAGCAAGAGTGACAGTTCACGATAAGCTACCGCTTGTTTTGATAAATCATCATAAACAATCAAAACATGCTTACCTTGGTACATAAATTCTTCTGCCATGGCAACCCCAGCATAAGGAGCTAGGAAAAGCAATGGAGATGGTTGTGAAGCAGAGGCTGTCACAACGATTGTGTAATCCAAGGCACCGTACTGACGTAGTGTTTCTACTTGCGTACGAACTGTCGATTCTTTTTGTCCAATCGCTACGTAGATACAGATCATATCTTGACCTTTTTGGTTCAAGATTGTATCAATCGCAATGGTTGTTTTCCCTGTCTGACGGTCACCGATAATCAACTCACGTTGACCACGACCAATCGGTACAAGGGCGTCAATAGCTTTCAAACCAGTTTGCAATGGTTCTGATACAGACTTACGTTGCATAACACCAGGAGCTGGTGCTTCAACTGGACGAGTTTTATCAGTGTGGATTTCTCCAAGACCATCAACTGGACGACCAAGTGGATCCACAACACGACCAATCAGACTTTCACCTACTGGGACTTCCATGATTTTACCTGTACGGCGGATTGTATCACCTTCACGGATATCCGTAAAGTCACCTAGGATGATAATACCGACATCAGTTGACTCCAAGTTTTGAGCCATACCATAAGAGCCGTTTTCAAAAATCAACAACTCTCCACTCATAGCATTTTCAAGACCGTGAGCACGCGCGATACCGTCCCCGATATAGGTTACAACACCTGTTTCAGTCACATCAAAATTGGGTTTAAAATTTTCAATTTGTTGCTTAATTAAAGCGCTGATTTCTTGTGCGTTAATTGCCAAAAGAACACCACTTTCTATTTCAAATTTTCTTTAACAACTTTAAGTTGTTGTTTAATACTCACATCAATTGTCTTGTGATTGGCAAAAATAACAAAACCACCAATGAGACTTTCATCGATTTGTTCTTTTACACTCCTTACTTTCAGAGACATTTTTTTCTCAATCAAAGGGAGCAAGCGACTCTTTTGTTCATCTGTTAAAGGATGAGCTGAAGTAATCGTCACTTCAAATCGATTTGTTTCTTTTTCAAGTCGGTTCAAGCAATCTACGAGCACATCATAAAAGAGATTTGCTCTGTGATTGTAGATAAGAACCTGGATAAAGTTTTGTAATAAAGGTGACACAGAGTCTTGAAAGAAAGCAATTGTTTTTTCCTTATCAGACTCGTCTACTGCCACTTGTTTTAAAAAAGAAGGCAGACCTGTTCCTTCAGCAACTTGCTTGATTTGAGTCAAGTCTGAAAAGATACGGTCTTCTTCTCCTTTTTCAAGTACCAATTGGACAAAAGGCATGCTGTATTTTTCAATTACCTTTACTGTTTTCTTGTCCATTAAGCTTCTCCTAGCTGATCGATATACTGATCAATGAGTTCTTTATGGGCATGACCGTCAAGGTTTTGTGAGATGATTTTACCAGCTAAGCTGATGGTCAAATCTGCTACCTCACCCTTAACGCTTTGTAAAGCTTCAGCTTTGTTTTGAGCAATTTCTTGGTTTGCTTTTTCTTTTAAGCGTCCTGCTTCTAGTTTAGCATCTGCTAAAATACTAGCCTTACTTTGCTCAGCTGTTTCCTTTGCATTTTCAATGATTGTCTTGGCTTCTTTGCGACTACCTGCCAATTCATCTTCACGTTTCTGAGCTAAGGCTTCTGCTTTTTGACGTGCCTGTTCAGCACTATCAATATCAGTAGCAATTTTTACTGCTCTTTCTTCGAAAATACTTATTATATTTGACCATGCAAATTTTTTAATCAAGACTAGCAAAAGAATAAAAGAGCCAGCAATTAAAATAAAGTTACCAATCAATTCACCTACTGTAACGTGCATCAGTTACTCCTTTCTACTCTTCTCCTTCATTTATCTTATTTCCTAGGTACATAGAAGACAACATGGTAAACACATAGGCTTGGATGCAGGAAATAAAGACAGAAAAAGCTGTCCAAGCCAAGTTAGCACCAAAAGCAACTGGATACCAATATATAGCTTGATGAGATAGAGTGATTAGCAAACTAGCCATCACCTCTCCTGCAAAAATATTTCCGAACACCCGCAAGGCAAGTGATAAAAAGTTGGTAAACTCTTCTAAGATGTTCATGGGAGTCATAAAGCCAGGTGTGATATAGGCTTTTAGATATTTTTTAATCCCACGACGACGAATGCCCTCGATGTGTGTCAATAAAATAACGCCGAATGATAAAGCCAAGTCATACTGTAAATTTGCAGTTGGAGATGTCCAAAGATTGGTTCCATCTGTAGACTGTATCTTAGCCATCAAACCGAGGTTATTTGCCAGTACCATAAATAGAAATAGACAAAGGAAAAAGAGCGAATAGTCTTTTATGTAGCTTTTACCAATGTTAGGTTCTGTAAATCCAATAACAAAGTCATAGAAATACTCAAGTACATTTTGCTTTCCTTTGGGCTTCAAGGTCATATTGCGACTCGCCCAATAAATAAAGCCAAAAATAACTCCCACAATCAATAAGGTCATGGCTAACATGGTCAAATCAAAGGTAACAGGACCAATAGAGATGGTTGGAGTAATACTTTCTTCCATCTAAAATCCTCCCTTTTCTTCTAGTTCCGTTTGTCTATTTGATGATGAATGAAAAGACGAGGGTAACCAAGAACGTTCCTTCAATAAAGGCAATCCCCATAATCATCAAGCTACGCAATTCAGCAATAATATCTGGTTGGCGAGCTGCAGATTTAAGCAAACCGTTCATCAAAAATCCTTCTGCAAGGGATACACCCATACAGGCAAGACATAGACCAAAAAATGTTAAACTCATGATAAATTCTCCTTTTGAATTAAAACTTACTTACTTAGTTTAGTCCTAAAAATTGGATTTGTCAACTTTTTACCAACATTGAAAGCGTTTAATGGAAATTATTTACAATTTTACTATTTTTTAGTTTATTATATAGAAAACTTTAGAAAACTTGTAATAAATCCGACCATTATCTAGACCTTTCTGAAAAATAATGAAAAAATCCGAGATGAAATCTCGGATGGAAATAAATATATTTTCTTTAACTTCTTTTCTTTTAGTGAGCAGGATTAAAGGGAAAGCAACGAGAAATCTTTCAGCTCCTGCTTGCTTATTAAGCTCGAACTGTGACACTGGTTCCATCTTCCTTATAAAGATTGATGAGTCCTTCTTTTAATGCACGAACCATGTCTCCTGCTTGAACAGGTTGTGGAACCTTGATTGTCAATAGCTCCATTGGATTTGGAGCACGGTCGATTTTATTACCTTTAGCATCGTGCAAATCTTCAATATAAGTTTCAAAATGACGGAAACCTGGGCCATAAAACTCAACTTGGTCCCCTTCGTTAATGACGTTCCGTTGGCGAATGGTTGCTGTTTGTGTCGCATCATCATAAGAAACTACTTCAGCAACAAACTTGTACTCAGGAATTTTACGGCGAGCACCAAATAACTGCTCATTTTCAGATGGTGTACCGTAGTAGAAACCTGTTGCCAATTCACGTTGGGCAACCTTCCACATCTCATCAATCAAGTCTTGCTTGATTGCTTCAAACTTCTCTGGACTTTCTAGATAAGCATCTACCGCTGCCTTGTAGCAGTTTGTTACTGTGGATACGTAGTGAATAGACTTCATACGTCCTTCGATTTTTAGACTATCCACACCATTTTCAATCATATCTGGAATATGGTCAATCATAGA
Organism: Streptococcus sp. D2; assembly: GCF_006385825.1. Taxonomy (GTDB): domain Bacteria; phylum Bacillota; class Bacilli; order Lactobacillales; family Streptococcaceae; genus Streptococcus; species Streptococcus shenyangsis. The sequence goes on from NZ_VFSI01000020.1 coordinate 13,270, forward strand.
CATATCAACGGCTGACATTGAAAATTCTTCAGGAATTTCACCTTTCAAGCTCTTGCGTTCTTGACCAAATGGCATATCGTAAAGGTCGTATTTCCAACGACAAGACTGAGAGCAACCACCACGGTTAGCATCACGCATACTCATGTGGTTTGAAAGAGTACAACGACCAGAGTAAGAAATACACATGGCTCCGTGGACAAAGGCTTCAATTTCTACATCAGTACGTTTGCGGATTTCAGCTAATTCTTCCATCGAAACCTCACGCGCCAAAACGACACGAGTCAAGCCCAATTCTTTCCAGAACTCAAGCGTTTCATAGTTAGTGGCACTGGCTTGGGTAGAGAGGTGGATTTCAAGACCAGGCGCTTCTGTCGCTGCAATCATAATCAAGGCAGGATCAGACACGATAACTGCCGCGATTCCGATATCACGCAGTTTACGGAACCACTCACCGGCACCAGCTTCATTTCCTTCGTGCATAACCATGTTGGCAGCTACATAGACCTTGGCACCGTACTTAGCCGCAAACTGAACACCTTCTTCCATCTGTTCAAAGGTAAAGTTTCCAGCACGGCTACGAAGACCATAGGCCTGACCACCGATAAAGACAGCATCTGCTCCATACTGAACAGCTACCTTTAGCTTCTCTAAAGTCCCTGCAGGTGATAAAACCTCAGGACGTTTTAATGTTTTTGTCATGTTTTCTCCTATTTGCAATATAAAAGTTTGACGTTTTTCCTTCTCATTTTATAGTAAATAAGCCATAAAATCAAGCCTGGACAGATTGTTTTGACAATTCTAATCTTTCAGCAGTTGAAACAAGTAGTAAAAAGAGCCGATAAAGTAAAAACCAGTATCCAAAGATACTGGCTAATTAAACTACATGGAATAATCTAGTCCTTAAACGACTATTCCCACTCACTAAAAGTCAGATATTGGCTATTTAGGGTAGTTGATTTAATAGTGATTGATAATACAATCAATGAGTACGATTTGATATTATTTGAGTCTTTTGTTATTAAATTGTTGTTAACGGAGATAATGGTATTCTTCTACTTCAAGAAAAATATTATGCTTGCCGACTTTGGTAAAGGTTCTATAACTGTTAATAGCACAATGACTTTTAAAAAGTTTCTTGATGATTATTTTATACCAGACTATAAGAGCCAAGTAAGAAAACGTACTTTTGATATGACACAATCAAAATTTAAAAGACTGTCATTTTTTGAGAATATGAAGTTATCGGATATTCAAGCACCTCATGTAAAGAAGTGGCAAAATGCAATGTTTATAGAGGGGTTATCTAATAATTATATTCGTTCTGTTCATCAAATGTTACAACAGATTTTTGATTTAGCAGTTAAATTGGGTATGTTGTCAAATAATGTTGCTAAGACGGTAGGAAACGTAAAAAAAGACCGTCCTAAAGTTGATTTTTGGACGGTAGAAGAATTTCAGCTATTCATTAGTACATTTGATAAATCTAATATCTATGAATTATTGTATTTTACTACATTTTGGTTTTTCTTTATGACTGGAGTTAGGACAAGTGAATTACAAGCTATTGAATGGTCGAAAATAGATTTTGAAAAAGGTACTGCTTTAATAAACTGCTCAATGTATTATAAAAGCCAAAAAGAGTGGTATCTTACTGATACAAAATCTATATCAGGTGTAAGGCTTTTGTATCTTGATGATGATACATTAGAACATTTGAAATATTGGAAGAAAGCACAATCTCAAATAGGAGAATGTAAATTTGTATTTTCCATAGCAGATAGTCCGTTGGTAAAATCAACTCTTAAACGTGTTCTAAAATCTCATAGTGATTACGCAAAAATAAAATCAATAAGGATCCACGATTTAAGGCATTCTCATGCCAGCTTTATGCTCTCTCTAGGAATGAATGATTTAGAAATGCAAAATCGTCTAGGACATGCTGATATTAAGACAACACTTGGAACCTACTCTCATTTAAGGCCAAATGCTATGAAAGAAGTAGCTACTAGGATGACTGGGAAAGTAGTGGTGAGTGATAATATTGTCAGAAAAAGTAAATTTAATGGCAATCAGAATACTAAAAATTTTCAATCTAAAGTTTTGTCTGACTAGCGAAGTCTGTCCGATTAAACTTTAGATTCCTACGGTAAACTATTAGTGTTTACCGTATTATTAGTTATAATTCATATAATTCCGAGATTACATTTGAAATACTAGTTAGCAACTCTTGCGAGTTTTCCCTATTTATTGCTCACAATATAAATTGAAAATAGGCATGAAAAAGACGATAGATTTTTTATTTCTATCGTCTTTAATACTTTACGTTCGACAAACTGGGAGTTGTCTTTCCGTTGTTGCCAAGAAAGCCTCAATTTATCTATATTTTTCCAATCTCAATAACCCTTCTTCGTCCGGAAGAGTAATCCCATTCTTATAATTATATCCCATCTTCAAATAAAAAGGTGTTGCAGTTATAGAAGCTGGAATTTCTACTCTTTTTGCCCGAAGGAAAAATTCATCTTTCTCAAGTGTTTCAATAATCATTCGCCCTACACCTTTTCCTTGATAATCCGGTAGTACAAAAATAGTGAAAAGACTACTTTCATCTTCTTTATCCCAATATGGTCCTATCGCCCCACACCCAACAATCTTTTCAGCATCACATACCACATAAAAATGCATCCAGTTTGCTCTTTCTAAAATATTTTGTGGTTGCAAAATCTTTACATCATTTTCTATATACTCTAATGAATAATCTTTGATATTAGTAGTTCTTAAAGTTGTTACAACTAATTCTGACACTTTTTCTGCATCTTTAGGTTCAAATTTTCTCACAAACATCTTATTTTTTCCTCCACACCTTCAAATTTATCATATTATACCATATTATACCATATATACCTATTTAAAAGTAGATTAAAGATAAGTATAGTTTATAGTGAAAATTATAGTTTTGTTGTTAAATTGTTGTTAAAATAAAGTAAAAAGCCTTAGAAAGATTGATTTCTAGGCTTTTTTTAACTCATTAACTCTATTCCCACTCAACGGTTGCAGGTGGTTTACTTGTAATATCGTAGACGATACGGTTAACGTGGTCCACTTCGTTTACGATACGTACTGAGATTTTTTGAAGAACTTCCCATGGAATTTTGGCAAAGTCAGCTGTCATACCATCGATCGAGGTGATAGCACGGATTGCAATCGTATAGTCATAAGTACGACCGTCACCCATAACACCGACTGAACGAACGCCTGTGTTAACAGTGAAGTATTGCCAGATATCGCGGTCAAGACCTGCTTTAGCAATTTCCTCACGAAGAATAGCGTCTGACTCACGAACTGTTTCTAGCTTTTCTTCAGTAATTTCTCCCATGACACGGATAGCAAGTCCTGGTCCTGGGAATGGTTGGCGCCATATGATATGGTCTGGCATACCAAGCTCTGTACCAAGGGCACGAACTTCGTCTTTATAAAGAGTGTTGAGTGGTTCAATCAATTCAAACTGCATGTCTTCTGGAAGACCGCCCACGTTGTGGTGTGACTTGATAGTTTGAGCTGTATCCGTACCAGATTCAATTACGTCTGTATACAAGGTACCTTGAGCAAGGAATTTCACATCTTTGAGTTTGCTTGCTTCGTCATCAAAGACATAGACAAACTCATTACCAATGATTTTACGTTTTTGTTCAGGGTCAGAAACACCAGCAAGTTTGTCAAGGAAGCGTTTTGCAGCGTCTGCTTTGACGATATTCAAACCAAACTTACCACCAAGCATGTCCATAACTTGATCTGCTTCTCCTTTACGAAGAAGACCGTGGTCTACGAAGATACAGATCAATTGATCGCCAATTGCTTTTTGAAGAAGAACACCAACAACTGAAGAGTCAACTCCACCTGATAGACCGAGAAGAACACGTTTATCACCGACTGTTTCACGGATTTTTTGAATCTGCATATCGATGAAATTATCCATTGACCAGTCGCCTTTAGCCTTACAGATGTTAAGGGCAAAGTTACGAAGGATATCATTTCCGTATACAGAATGGCGAACTTCTGGGTGGAATTGGATACCGTAAATGTGTTTGTCTGGATTTTCAATGGCCGCATAAGGGCAGTCAGCTGATGTTCCAGTACGAACAAAGTCAGCAGGAATCTCAGTAACTGCATCACCATGGCTCATCAAAACAGTCTGTTCATCCGGTGTTGATTCAAAAAGAGCTGATGGTGTGTGAGTTAGGGTTGATTGACCATATTCACGATTTCCAGCGTCACCTGCAGGAACAACTTTTCCTCCAAGTTTATGGGTCAATAACTGCATACCGTAACAGATTCCCAAAATAGGAATTCCCAGTTCGAAGATTTCTGGGTCAATATCGAATGAACCATCTTCGTATACAGAGTTTGGTCCACCTGAAAGGATAATTCCTACAGGATTGATTTCACGAACTTCAGCAGCTGAAATTTTATGGCTTTTTAGTTCTGAAAACACACCAATCTCACGGATACGGCGTGAAATCAGCTGATTGTATTGGCTACCATAGTCCAATACGATAATTTTTTCTACATCTTGCAAATCAGTTGAAATGTTGCTCATCTTTTTCCTTTCTCAAAAGAAATATCTTTTTCAAATATTCTATCACAAATAAGGGCGAATTACCAACTAAACAAGGCGAAGTTTGACTTTTTCTCGTTTATTGGGGTACAATAGAGAAAAGATAGAAATGAAGTGAAAACATGCTACCAGCTTATATGAAAATCCATGATCAGATAAAAAAGGATATTGACGAGCACCGTTGGTCCATTGGTGAGAGGTTGCCGAGTGAAAGAGATTTGGCTGAACAATTTGAGGTCAGCCGCATGACCCTCCGCCAAGCAATTTCCCTCTTGGTCGAAGAAGGTGTTCTTGAGCGCCGTGTTGGAAGTGGCACCTTTGTCTCCAGTACTCGAGTACAAGAAAAGATGCGAGGGACAACCAGTTTTACTGAAATTGTTAAGTCTCAAGGCAAAATTCCCTCTAGCCAGCTCATTTCTTACAGAAAAACCATTCCAAATGAGCAAGAAGTTGCTAAGTTAGGAATTTCTCCAACCGAAAACATTATCCGAATGGAACGTGTTCGCTATGCCGACAATGTTCCTCTGGTTTATGAAGTTGCTTCTATTCCTGAAAAATTTATTAAGAACTTTAAAAAAGAAGAAATCACCAGTCATTTCTTCCAAACCCTGCAAAAATATGGCTACCGTATTGGTAAATCACAGCAGACCATCTATGCTCGCCTCGCTAAAGAAAAGATCGCTCACTATTTGGAAGTTGAAAGAGGACATGCCATTCTTGGGCTGACTCAAGTTTCCTACCTAGAAGATGGAACAGCTTTTGAATATGTAAAAAGTCAATATGTAGGCGAACGTTTTGAATTTTATCTTGAAAACAATTAGATTACTAGGCAAAAACTCTCTGTCACGGACAAAGAGTCTTTTTATTTTTCTAAGAGTAAATCTTTCAAAGAAATCAGAGTTACAGCAACTAATATCATTGCCATACCAAGAAAATCAACGAGATAAAATTGTTCATTCATAATTAAGAAGGCAAAGAAAACCGCCGATATTGGCTCAATTGAAGCCAACAAGCTTGACTTGACCGGTCCTATCAGACTGGCTCCTTTTAGAAAGGCTGTATAGGCAAAGACAGTCCCGATAAGGATAATGCCCGCAAATGCAAGGAGAAAATCAAGACTAGTTGGGATAGCAGTCTGTAGAACTCCTGTAAAAGGAAGAGCGACCAAACCTGCTATGACCATTCCCACACCGATGACCAAGCTGCTCCCCCACTTCTTAATCAAGGCTATTGGCAAAATAATATAAAGTGCGTAAGTCAGAGCAGAAAAGAGCCCCCAGAACAAGCCTGTAGGTGTTATGGATAACTGGTCCAACTGCCCATGTGTTGCAATAAGAAAGGTCCCTCCGATAGCTAATATGATAGAAACTATCTCTCCCAGTGTCGGCGCCACCTTATCCTTGATACAGCTATAAATTAAAATTCCGACAGGACAAACATACTGAAGCACCGTCGCTGTTCCTGCATTGGTCTCCTGAATAGCAGACAGATAGGCAAATTGGTTGAGAAAAAGACCAATTAGAGAAAAAATGAGAAGAGATAGCAAACTCTTTCTATCCTTTAAGAAGGCCAGCATTTTATCCCTTGCAGTAGCATAAGCCAAGACCATGAGAATCCCGCCAGCGATTAAAAGTCGTAAGTTAGTTAAAACTAAAGCCGAAATTCCGTGTGCCATCAGGTATTGGCCACTCGTTCCTGACAAACCCCAAGCAATAGCAGCCACAACTGTTAATAGAGTCCCTTTTAAACTATTTGACATGTCTCTCCTTACTCTTCTTTACGAATCAAGTCCATCACTTGATTACGGTCTAAAATCCATTGAGCTCTCTCATCCTTTTCATAGGTACGGTTGGATAGGAAAATGGCCGCTTCTTGCTTCTGACGATTCCACATGATAAAGGTACCTGTATAGCCCGTATGGTCTAGCCAATCTCCTTCCAAATTCCATGCCAAAGAACGTTCCTTGTCATCCAAAGGTGAAAAATTTTGACTCAAATCTCTTGCAAAATCATCTGCTAAATAGTGTTCTAAAAAGATTTGTAAATCCTTTACAGTCGAAAATAAACCAGCACTACCTGCATGTCTGCCCAAGAGGCGAGCCTTGGGATCATGTACCAGACCTGCCTCGACACCTCTAACTGTTGGAACAGCAAACCCAACAGGCCCAAACTGGGTTTCCGTCATTCCCCACGGTTTCCAAACTTGTTCTTGTAAAATTACATCCAGTTCTTTATTAAAGATTCTTTCCAAGATAAAACCTAACAGCAAAAAATGGACATCCGAATAAAGAAAGGCTGATTGACTTCGTCTGTTGAGATGAAACATAGATTCCTTTAATTCAGGGGCTGTTAAAAGATCACGATTAGGAATAAAAGGATCAAGGTCTGTTGCATGAGTCAAGAGCTGGCGAATAGTGATGTCTGGATAATCACTCTCAGCTAAAAAATCTGTTACAAGTCTGTCAATATCTAATTGACCTTTTTCCCACAAGAAGGTAAAAACTGTGCCAACCCCAACAACCTTGCTGACACTGGCTAGATCGTAAACTAGTCCTACCTCAGTCTGTAAGCCATGCTCTGGGTCACTCTGTCCTAAATAGAACTCCGTCCATTGATTGTCCTTAAAATACGCAAAAGAGGCTCCGGGATAAATCCCTGCCTCGATTTGTTCTTCTATTTTTTTAATAATCTTGGTCCACTTCATACTTCTTCAAACCACAATTCAACATTATTTCGATCTTTTCCAAGGAAGAATTTTTCAGACTTAGGAATAAAATATTCGGTAGACTCAAATTTCTTGCGAAGACTTGCTATATCTAGTTCATTGACCAAGAACTTGAGCATAGATAAGTCCCAAGTAACTGTATTGTCCACAGTCAAATCTTGACCCTGAGCTGGTATAAAATCAAGTGACGCCCCAATTTCAGATACTTCCAAGAAACTTTCGACATCAGTTGGGAGATGTAATTCCATGGAAATCTCAAATTTACTTAAAGAAATTGATTCCAAATCTGTTTGAAATTCAGGGTTTTCTTCTACTTCTACTAGACTTTCTCTATCATCTTCCGCATGAATCAAAACCAAATCATCTTCTGGAGAGTAAATTTCAAAAGCGTAGCCGTTTTGCCCCTTATATAATCGATGAATCGAATCTGTTTTAGCTAATAAGACTTCAATTTCCAAGGGATTTTCCACCTTGACAAGTAATCTAGCCAGCTTCTTTCTTCCTTCCACTTTACGAGAACGCATACTTGGAGCTTCTTCTAAAACAAGTTTTTCAAGGCCTGTTTGATCACCTAGTGATAGAAAGGCTGACTCTTCTAACAAAACTTTCATACCGAGGGTTTCCATATAAAAGGTTTCATTTAAATTTCTATTATTAACTTTTAAAGTAGGAATAATCCGTACAATTTGATTTACATTCATAAATTCCTCCGTCACTTTTTATTTTATAGGATTTTAGAATTTTTTACAAGATATTATACTCAAATTTAACAATTTTAACCTCATTAAACATCTTTTTGAGGAACATGAGTTAAAACTCAATGCTTAGGAGAAATTGAAGTAAATATATCCATAATAAAACACAGAATAGACATTTTCCAATAAATATATCTACTATACACACCCCTATGCCCTATGGAAAAAGTAAACTAATGTAAATCACAAGAGGTCCATTCGGAGATGGTTACCTAAAGAAGCTAGAAAATGACTCCTAAAATAGATCCCTTTATCGAGAATTAAATTCATAACTATCCTAAAAAATCTTAAACTACAAGAGAATTTCTTCTTATTGACTACTTGAACTTGAAGGTCTCCTTAAATATTAACCGCTATAGCTTTGAATATAAAAACAAGAGATGTCTTCTTACCTTGGGTCTAATAAATCTATAATGCTATTCACAATAACGATTAATTTACATATATACTTATATGTAAACTACTCATAAAACAAGACACAGAAAAACACCCCAAGAGTTAGAATTTGGACTAACTTTTGGGGTTCAATTCATTAGTATAACTAATTATTTTTACAAGTGAGAATTAGTTGTTTTCAACTTTTTCATCGTATTTTGGTCTGATTGTTGTACCTGAATTAATAATGGTACGTTTTTGGACTAGAGGAAGATCGGTACGATTGTAAACAGTACGCCATGGTTCCCAAGCAAGACCTGTTTTTTCCTGAATCTTCACGCGTAGGTTACGTACATTTCCTTTAAATTGAAGCTCCGTTTGGAAGCCAGCAGTTCTGTTCTGACCGTTATGCTCCCACTGACGTGAACGAATACTTTCAACACCATCCTTGTCATAAGTCACTTCATCCCAGTAAACATAGTAACGAGCAATATAAGCTCCCTTATGGTGTAAATTGAGGTAACCATTTTTGTATGAAGTCACTTTAGTTTCAATGTAGTCTGTATTGCTTTGAATCGTGGCCACTTGATTATCTTTCAAGAATGCAGTCTTGTAAGAAATTGGAACAGCAGGGTTTTGCGTACTGAAAGTAGCTCCTTCTTGAATCAATTTCTTCAAATCTTCTACTGTACCTGTCACAACACGTGCAGCGCCATCAGCATTTCCACCTACGATGGAAACTGTTACTGTTGTATTTTTCAAGACACGTGCCCATTCAGATTCAGCTTTAATAGGTACTCCTTTAATGACAGCATTGATAGCTGCTTTCAATTCTGTACTCTTGCTTGTTGTTTCAAATTTGACATACATTTGACGTCCGTATGACACGCTTGATACATATACAGGAGGAGTATTTTCATCAATTCCACGTGCTTTCAATTGATCAACTGTTACTCCTGAGGCAAATACATCTGATGGATTTTTTGGAGCATCAAAGTTAGCAGTATAGTAAACTTGTTTAAAATCAACTACCTCAATTTGTTTTTCACCTTTATTGACAGCTTCAAAATCAATTTTTAGATTAACTCCAACTTTTTCAAAGTCACTTCCGAATTTAGCTTTTAATTGATTCATGCTATAAGCAGAAGTTGATTCGTACTGCATACGTGCTGGAGCAGGGTTCTTCCCAGCATATTTTTCATGCCAACGATTTAACAGGGTATTTACACCTTCCTGCATACCACTTACAGTTGGTGTAGCATCTACATAGCTATCTCCGCCTACCATTCCTGGTAAATCAACACTAATTCTACCTTTGCTACGATCTAAGCTAATTTGTTGTGGTTTATTTTCTAGGAGATCTTGATTTGCTTTAAACAAAGCACCTAGGAAAATATCTCCGTTGCCATTAATAGCAACATCAGCATGACCACTAGAAAGGTTCTTCTTCACTTTTTCCACAACCACAAATTCATTTCCTTGTTGTTTTGTGCTTGTATTCGTGTAATTTTCTATTGCCTCGCCTCGTCTAGTTAAAATATTTGTTTTATCATAATTCAAACCAAACAAATATTTATTTAGTTCTGCAGTAAAATCTGTTTTAGATTTATTTTCTGTTTTCTTATTTTCTACAATCTTTTCTGATTTTGCAGAACGATATACTTCAACTTCTGCTAAACTAAGTGGAGTTTTAGATTTATTTAATTCAATTTTTACATATCGTGCATCAACTCCTGAGAATTGAACATCAACTGTTGGTTGATTGTTTAAGCTATCTACATGTTGACGAGCTGCTTCATTCCCATCTTTATCCAACAAAATAACATCAAAATTAGATAAACGATTTGCTACATCCCCATCTCCACGATTGTAAATACGAACAGTTCCTACTGATTCTTCTTTCTCTAAGTCAACTTTCCACCAAGAATGATCTTGAAAATCTGTATGGGTAACGGAGCGGTGACTCCATGCGTTATCACGATTACCGTCAACTGCTCTAGAAGCATCTCCTCCATAAGCAATTGAACTCTGACTCGCAGATTTATGAGCAGCAATATTTTCACCAGCAACTGCAGCAACGCTTGGCTCTGTTGCTTTTACTACATTTGTTTGAAATACAAGGCCAGAAGCTAGCAAAAATGTTGCAACGGCAACACCACATACTCCAACACTACGTTTACGAATAGAATAACGAAATCCTTTATCTTGTTTATTTTGAAACATAAAAAACTCCTTTTATATTTAAACGAACTATTTCTTTAACGCGTTCTCTTGAAACAATAATATTATAACAAAAAAACAAATGTGACGCAATCATTTTCTTAAAAAATATTATTTTTTTATTAATCTAGCTTGAATAATTGACCGTATGTTAATGATTTTACAATTAAATATCAGGCGGTCTATACCAATAAAAACAAGAAAACGAACAGGATTAAGTCCCTATCAGTTGGGAATCAGCACTGTTCGTTTTTGTATATATAATCAAATTCAACTCTTAAATCTATAGCTTAAGAAATTTCTCGACGAAAACCTTTTCATTATCTTTACTATTTGTTAGATACTAGTTCTGTATAAACTTCCTGAAGATAGGCATCAAAAATTTCTTCATCTGAAATGGTATCGGATATAAAGTTACCGTTGCTGGTTCGTTCTGACAGATTCAAGTCTTGCAATCGGATTTCATAGGTCGTTCCTTTATTGGATTGGATAAGCAAAGTTTGATTGTTCTCGTCCACTTCTGTACTGAAGAGGTCACCAACGAAACCTTGCTCTGCAACTGCTCCTGCTAAGAAGACACGATGCGGTCTACTTTTCAACTCACGCAAGACTTGTAGTCCTCGTTTGGCACGGCTGGTTGCTGGAATTTCGTCAATAGAAACACGTTTTAAACTTCCACGCTGGGTCAAGAGGTAGAAGGATGAGGTATTACAGATAAAGGCAGATTGGAGGACATCATCTTCTTTCAGGTTCATAGCCTTGACACCTGCTGCCTTGGCACCGACAACAGGAACCTCTTCGATATTGAAACGAAGGGCATAACCGTTTTGGCTAATCAAGAGAACATCATCCAGTTTAATCGGAGCTACTGCTACAATCTGGTCTGTATCATCTTTGAGCTTAGCATACTTGACAGACTTAGACTTGTAGGTCCGCCATGGAGTGAATTCTTTGCGTTCTACACGCTTGATTTGACCAAGACGAGTTGTAGCAAAGTAGGTTGTCGCATCATCAAACTGATCCACGATATCTACATATAGAACTTCTTCATTGGTTTCAAAGTTAGTAATAGACTGGCTCAGATGCTCTCCAATATCCTTCCAGCGAATATCTGCCAATTCATGGATTGGTCGATAAATGACATTTCCAAGTGTCGTAAACATCAAGAGATGCTGAGTTGTCTTGGCAGATTGAACAAAAATCAGACGGTCATCATCACGTTTACCAATTTCTTCCAAGGTGGAAGCTGCGAAGGAACGCGGGCTGGTACGCTTGATGTAACCTGCCTTGGTCACGCTGACATAGGTATCTTCCTCAGCAATCAGACTAGCTGTATCAATCTCGATTGCTTTCGCAGTATCTTCTAAAGTACTCAAACGTTGTGTCGCAAACTTCTTCTTGACCTCACGAAGCTCTTTCTTCATGAGATTGTACATAGTCCGCTCATCCCCGATAATAGCCGCAAGCATGGCAATCTTTTCACGAAGTTCTGCTTCTTCTTCCTGCAAGACAACAACATCGGTATTGGTCAAACGGTAAAGTTGCAAGGTTACGATAGCCTCAGCCTGTTCTTCCGTAAAATCATAGCTGATCTTGAGGTTTTCCTTGGCGTCAGCCTTATTCTCAGATGCACGAATAAGCGCAATGACTTCGTCCAAAATAGAAATTACACGAATCAAACCTTCGACGATATGGAGACGTTTCTCAGCCTTTTCCTTGTCAAAGCGTGAGCGCGCCAAAATCACTTCGCGACGGTGGGCAATATAGCTAGACAATATTGGGACAATCCCGACCTGACGAGGGGTGAAATTGTCAATCGCCACCATGTTAAAGTTGTAGTTGATTTGTAGGTCGGTGTACTTAAATAGGTAGTTAAGAACAAGCTCCGTATTGGCGTCTTTTTTTAGCTCAATAGCGATACGAAGACCGTCACGGTCAGACTCGTCACGAACCTCAGCAATGCCAGCCACCTTGTTATTGACACGAACATCATCAATTTTCTTGACCAGATTAGCCTTATTGATTTCATAAGGAATCTCAGTGATAACGATTTGTTCCTTACCACCTTTTAGCTTTTCAATCTCAGTCTTAGAACGAACAACCACGCGCCCTTTTCCAGTTTCATAGGCCTTTTTGATTTCATCACGCCCCTGAATGATAGCTCCTGTAGGAAAATCTGGTCCAGGCAAGAATTCCATCAACTTATCGACCTTGGCAGTTGGATGATCAATCATGTAGACTGTAGCATCGATAACTTCTGCCAAATTATGTGGTGGAATATCTGTCGCATAACCAGCCGAAATCCCAGTAGAACCATTAACCAAAAGGTTTGGAAAGGCTGCTGGTAAGACTGTCGGCTCTTTCTCCGTATCGTCAAAGTTCCAAGCAAAAGGAACTGTTTTTTTCTCGATATCCTGAAGGAGATAACCAGCAATCTCTGACAAACGCGCCTCTGTATAACGCATTGCCGCAGGCGGATCACCGTCCATGGAACCGTTATTACCGTGCATTTCAACTAGAATCTCACGGTTCTTCCAGTCTTGCGACATACGAACCATGGCATCATAGATAGAACTGTCCCCATGTGGGTGGAAATTACCCATAATGTTACCGACAGACTTGGCCGACTTGCGGTAACTCTTGTCAAAGGTATTGCCATCCTTATTCATAGAATAAAGAATGCGACGCTGAACCGGCTTCAAACCATCACGAATATCTGGCAAAGCCCGGTCTTGAATAATGTACTTGGAGTAGCGACCAAAGCGCTCTCCCATGATGTCCTCCAAGGACATGTTTTGGATATTACTCATATAGGATACAAAGCCCGTAAAATACAAAGGGAAAATAGGAAATTCTTGCAGTGAGCGATGCTCACAAGAGAATTTATCTTTTTCACACAGTATTTAGGGCGTGTTCAACTCCTTTCAAAGAATGTAGAATAGGTTTTTACAGAAAAAGTGTTCAGTTAAGATATAAAGGGACGACTTGAAATGTCTACTTCACAAATCCTCGTTTATACTTGATATGACTGGCGATATTGCTATCTACATCTTTCCTATCCCAAAGTTGGAGTTCCCATGGGTAGTAAAAATTACTTTTATTTTTAAAATAGATATGAATACCGACATAGTCGTCTTTATCACGTAAATACCAGTTTTTTAATCCGTACATCTCTTGCCAATCATCTAATTGATCCATGACTTGAGCTATCTCTTTGGAACTTAAAATCATACGAGCACCAAAAATATCATTAAGAATGGAATTCACAGGATAACCCTCTTGACGCTCAGAAAAACGTGTAATTTTATCTATAATAGACTCAGAAGTTTTGACACGATAAACATAGGCAATATCTTGGACATCCGCTTTCATCAGATAGTCATTAATTGACTCATGTAAATTCAGACGGTAGGACAAAATCGCTTTCGTCGGAACTTTTGAAAAGGTATGCTTGAGATTGATTTTTTCCACCTTACCCGTTTCAAAATAATCTTTAGAATATTCTCGATGAATACGATTAATCTCTGTAATGAGGCGTTCCACTTTTTCAATCATGAGTCTTCTCCTCTCGCTTTTTCATTTTTCTAGTTATTCCCAAACTTCTTCACTCTTTCCTCAGCATACTGAATCATCTTCTCAGCTACTTCTTTATCATAGTCAAATCCCATTTTTTGAGCAAGGTACTGAGCCTCTCGGTGGAAAAGTTGCATCGTAGCATACAAAGATTGAGTGATTTTCTCTTTACTTGAAAAATCAAGCTGATTTGAGAATTCTTTCTCTTTCTCAGCAGGCAAATACTGAAAGAGGTACTTGTAGTTCTTGCCAACATCGACCGTTCCCTTATCTGCTGCCACTTGCCAAGCTAAAAGCTTAAGCAATTCTTGTTGGCAGATTCCATAGAGATGATCCGTCGCATAGACCAGGTGGTTCCGATGAATGCCCTTCACTACATAGGCAGAAACCCACCAAAATTCATTACAGGAATTTTTAAAATCTGTCTCAGTAGCTGGGCTTCTCCAGTAGCGTTGAGGATTTGGAGAATAAGACTCAAACAAGCCCTTCTTATCTTCTAAAACTGTGAATCCTGCTTCACTATCCACCCATTCTTGCATGTGTTCTTGTGGGCAGAGTGTCAAATCAATCCGATTGCCATCTTCAAAAAGCATGAGATATAGGCGACGGTGACCAAGGGTGACCTCTTGCTCAATAATGCGTTTGCCAAACTGGTCTAGCCAAGAAATGTCTCTCTTCAGATTATCTAAATCGTCCACAATATAGACCACATCGTAATCCTGAAACTCATCTTTTGGTGCTTTTGTATCAGTTCGTGAACCAGATATGGCGATAGCTTCTACTTGTATAGTTTTGGCAATTTGTAAAATCCGATTTAGCATTTCTGTTTCAGTTCTCATGTTGATACCCATTCGTTAAAAACCGACTTAAAACACCGTCGCTTCTTCCAAAGTAAATTTGACATTATCTTCAATCCACTTACGGCGTGGTTCGACCTTATCTCCCATGAGGACATTAACACGACGTTCAGCGCGTGCTAAATCTTCAATCGTAACACGGATGAGGGTACGGGTTTCTGGGTTCATAGTTGTTTCCCAGAGCTGATCCGCATTCATCTCACCAAGCCCCTTGTAACGTTGAAGGGTCGCTCCTTTACCAAACTGCTTGCGGAGTTCTTCTAGTTCTCCGTCTGTCCAAGCGTAAGCTACTTCTTCTTTCTTGCCTTTACCTTTGGACATCTTGTAAAGAGGCGGAAGGGCGATATAGACATGACCTGCCTCAACTAACGGACGCATGTAGCGGTAGAAAAATGTCAAGAGCAAGGTCTGGATATGGGCACCGTCGGTATCGGCATCAGTCATAATAATAATCTTGTCATAATTGGCATCTTCAAGGGAGAAGTCTGCTCCGACACCCGCACCGATGGTATAAATCATAGTGTTGATTTCCTCATTTTTGAGAATATCCGCCATCTTGGCCTTAGCTGTATTGATAACCTTACCACGAAGGGGCAAGATTGCCTGGAACTTGCGGTCACGGCCTTGTTTGGCAGAACCACCGGCAGAATCCCCCTCGACTAGATAGAGTTCATTTTTTGCAGGATTCTTAGACTGAGCAGGTGTCAATTTACCCGACAACAAGCCCTTATCTTTCTTATTTTTCTTCCCATTTCGGCTCTCATCACGCGCCTTACGTGCTGCTTCACGAGCATCACGCGCCTTGATAGCCTTGCGGATGAGATTAGAAGCCAATTCCCCATTTTCCATAAGGAAGAAGGTCAACTTATCCGCCACAATTCCATCCACAATGGGACGAGCCAGAGGACTGCCTAGTTTGTCCTTGGTCTGTCCTTCAAACTGGAGGTGTTCTTCAGGAACCAAGATAGAAAGAACAGCTGCTAACCCTTCACGGTAATCTGACCCTTCAAGGTTTTTATCTTTTTCCTTGAGAAGCCCCGTCTTACGCGCATAGTCATTCATAACCTTGGTAATGGCAGACTTGAGTCCTGTCTCGTGCGTTCCACCGTCCTTGGTGCGAACGTTATTGACAAAGGACAAGATGTTATCTGAAAATCCATCATTGTACTGGAGGGCTACTTCCACTTGAAAACCATTATCCTCACCTTCAAAGTAGAGGACAGGCGTCAAGGTTTCCTTGTCTTCGTTTAAATAAGAAACAAAGTCCTGTACCCCATTTTCATAGTGAAACTCAACAGACTCATCTGTGCGCTTGTTCGTCAAAGACAAGGTCACATTTTTCAAGAGAAAGGCTGATTCATTGAGACGTTCTGAAATGGTATTGTACTTGAAATCTGTCGTAGAAAAGATCGTTGCGTCAGGCATAAAAGTAACCTTAGTACCTGTCTTAGACTTGGAGGCTGTACCGACCTTTTCAAGAGTTGTAACAGGCTTACCCCCATTTTCAAATCGTTGTTTATAAACCGTCCCATCACGGGTAATTTCAACTTCCAACCAGCTTGATAAGGCGTTTACAACGGAAGATCCAACCCCATGGAGACCACCAGAAGTCTTATAGCCACCTTGACCAAATTTCCCTCCTGCGTGGAGAATGGTAAAGATAACCTCAACTGTTGGGATTCCCATAGCGTGCATACCTGTCGGCATCCCACGACCATGGTCTTGTACAGTCAAACTCCCATCTTTATTGATGGTCACATCAATACGGTCACCAAATCCAGACAAGGCTTCATCGACAGCATTATCGACGATTTCCCAGACTAGGTGGTGGAGACCAGCACCATCAGTCGATCCGATATACATCCCTGGACGTTTACGGACCGCATCCAACCCTTCTAGCACCTGAATGGCATCATCATTATAATTGTTAATATTGATTTCCTTTTTTGACACAAGGAACCTCCTATTCGTTCATCTTTACTATTCTACAGGTTTTCCAAGGATTTTGCAAAATTTTTCTTTCTCCGATGTGACAATTTCATCAGAGATTCTCTGCCTTTCTTCTCCATTTCATGATATAATAGGAGTATGATTACAATAGTTTTATTAATCCTAGCCTATCTGCTGGGTTCGATTCCGTCTGGTCTCTGGATTGGACAAGTATTCTTTCAAATCAATCTGCGAGAGCATGGTTCTGGTAACACAGGAACAACCAATACCTTCCGCATTTTAGGTAAAAAAGCTGGTATGGCAACATTTGTTATTGACTTTTTCAAAGGAACCCTAGCAACGCTTCTTCCGATTATTTTTCATCTGCAAGGTGTTTCGCCTCTCATCTTTGGGCTTTTAGCTGTTATTGGCCATACCTTCCCTATCTTTGCAGGATTTAAGGGTGGTAAGGCTGTCGCAACCAGTGCTGGAGTGATATTCGGATTTTCGCCTGTCTTCTGTCTCTACCTTGCAGTTGTTTTCTTTGGAACCCTCTATCTTGGTAGTATGATTTCACTATCTAGTGTCACTGCATCTATCGCAGCTGTCGTCGGAGTTCTACTCTTTCCACTTTTTGGTTTTATCCTGAGCAACTATGACCCTCTCTTCATCGCTATTATCCTAGCACTTGCTAGTTTGATTATCATTCGTCATAAGGATAATATTACACGCATCAAAAATAAAACTGAAAATTTGGTTCCTTGGGGATTAAACCTAACCCACCAACATCCTAAAAAATAAAACGTCAGTTCTGAACTGCACCCCAAAAGTTAGACAGAAAAAATCTAACTTTTGGGGTGTTTTTATTATGAAATTAACTTATGATGATAAAGTTCAGATCTATGAACTTAAAAAACAAGGATATAGCATAGAGAAGCT